>CANGVU010000136.1 GCA_947457325.1 Flavobacteriales bacterium
AAACCGGATAATGCCAAAGGCAATAGCCCAAATACAATGACAATGAGAATCCAAGAATGAGCAATGTTCTTTCAAAACCATTGACCTTTCCCTTTTTCTCCATTTGAATGATCGAAAGTGGAACCCAAAAAGGCCAGAGCACTTGAGCAATGAACAAGAACAAATAGATGAAAGACTGGGTTTCTTGGGGCCCTCCAAATTTGTTCTGAAGGCCAAGCCAAACAAAACCCTCTAGTATTTGCTGAATACCAAAAAGCAAAGGAATGGCAGCAAAAGGACGCTCATCATTGGACTCAGATTTTTTCAGGGTATAAGCACCCACAGCAGTCAAGGCAATGCCTGCTGAAAAACTAACCGTAGCGGAAAAACACATTGGGGGAAGATAGGGCAATAGCAAGCCATTCCAACACGTAGGAGAAATAAGTGAATAGCCTTGGTATATTTGACCATCTGAAATTAATGGATAGCGAAGAACCAATTACAGCCTTTTTGACTAACCTCTCTTTTTCCAAAGGAAGTAAATTGACAGATGTTCTCAACTCCATTATTAAAGCGCATTAAAATGAATAGCTTCAATTCAATCGAAAAGCCGCAACAACGCGGTGCACTGCGCAAATACTTGGGGAGAGAATACTTTATTTTGAAAAGGCGCTTAAAATGGATTTTTGGTAACACCCGTTTCGCTAAAGTTAAATCCAATATGGATTTCAGACACTCAGTCATCCAGCATCAATCGATGCTTTTGCGGCCACTGAAGGATGTGGACATGTATTTGCAGCGCAACAAAGTAACCAATCTAAAAATAGCCGTTCAACATTTGCATGAAGTGGTGATAGAACCCGGTCAGACTTTTTCTATTTGGCGATTGGTAGGCCGGCCAACAAAATCGAAAGGTTACTTGGAAGGAATGACATTGCACAATGGGAAAGTATCCAAAGATACCGGCGGAGGACTATGTCAACTGGGCAACTTGATTTATTGGATGGCCTTGCACACTCCATTGACCATTCAAGAAAGATGGAGACACGGGTACGATGTATTTCCCGATGTAAACAGAACCATCCCCTTTGCCTGCGGTGCAACGCTATCCTATAATTACGTGGACTTGCAATTGAAGAATAATTCTCCCCACACTTTTCAATTGAAATTGTGGTTGGATGAAGTGTATTTGCATGGTGAAATTCTTTGTGATCGGGTTTTGAACGAAGCTTACGAAGTAATTGAAACAGATCATCATTTTGCGCAGCAATCTTGGGGAGGCTACACCCGTCACAACAAAATTTGGAAGCGGAAGACATCGCTGCTAACGCAAGAAATCACCGAAGAGTTGGTGAGTGAGAATCACGCCATCATGATGTATTCGCCGTTTTTGAAGGGGTAGAAACCTAAGCTCAACCTTTTCTGGGAAGGTGCATTTCTATTGCTAAAATGCGCTTCATTCCAAATTTCTGTTCCTATAATTTATGTGTGATTACCTCATAACTTCTACGCTACTTTTGATCGTATCAATATTTGAGAGTATAAAAGACACGAACCTTCATCGATATGACAAAAGAAACGGCACTTCAATTGTTTGAAGAAAAGCAAGTTCGCATCATTTGGGATGCAGAGCAGGAAAAGTACTATTTATCCATCATTGATGTGATTGAAATATTGATAGGTACTGACCGACCGAGAAAGTATTGGAGCGATCTGAAAGCGAAGCTGAAAAAGGAAGGCAGTGAACTGTCCGAAAAAATCGGACAGTTGAAAATGCTCGCTGAAGATGGCAAGCAAAGAGAAACAGATGTTGCTGATACAGAGCAAATATTCCGATTGATACAATCCATTCCATCGCCAAAGGCGGAACCCTTTAAATTATGGCTTGCTCAGATTGCAGCAGAAAGGCTGGACGAAATGCAAGATCCTGAAATCAGTATAGATCGAGCGTTGGAGCAGTATAAACAATTGGGTTATTCCGAAAGTTGGATCAATCAAAGACTCAAGAGTATTGAAATCCGCAATGATTTAACAAATGAATGGAAGAAAAGAGGTGTCAAAGAGGGAAATCAATTTGCCACCCTAACCGATATCATTTCAAAAACTTGGAGTGGAAAGACAACAAAAGAATACAAATTACTCAAGCAATTAAAGAAGGAAAATTTAAGAGATAACATGACTAACACGGAGTTGATTTTGAACATGCTGGCAGAGGCATCTGCAAAAGAAATATCTGCCGCTATTCAACCCCGCGACTTTGAAGGAAGCAAAAAAATAGCTGAACAAGGTGGAAATGTTGCCAAAGTAGCAAGGCTTGAACTGGAGGCGAAAACAGGTAAAAAAGTTGTCAACTCGTCCAATGCAAAAAACACAACAAAAGATGTAGCAGGTGACACTAAAATCGAAAGAAAATCGCAATAAAATATTCAAAAAAGACAAAATTATAAATATCGAATGAAATTTGAGCTATACTATAACTTTCATATTTTTATACCAAATTAATTATTACAATAAACCATGAAAAGCAAATATGTAATGGCTATCATTTCTTGTATAGCCCTTTTATCATCTTGTGTTACTTACAACAACTTTTATCAGATTTACAAAACAAATACTTCTGATTCAATGAGTAGCAATAATGAATTCATCACCTACGAAGACGATAATTGTATCATTTCATATGATCTTTGGGATAGAGGAGGCAACATTGGGTTTAACTTTTACAATAAGTCAAATGAAAATTTATATTTAATAATGGACGAAAGTTTTTTCATTTTGAACGGAATAGCCCACGATTATTACAAGGGTAGAAGTTATTCTAATTCACTTTCTTCAGGCATAATAACAAATCAAGGATTAACTGCTTCGAAATCATTGGCAGGACAAAACTCCTTAAATTTCACTCAAACCAACAGAGTTTCAGCAGAAATATCGCAAGGAATTTCAACAGCAAAGGGCGTTTCAATAACCACCGTAGAACAAAAGTTGATTTGTATTCCATCCAAAGCGTCAAAAATCATAAAAGAATATAGCATAAGTGAAACTAGGATTAAGAATTGCGACTTATTAAAATATCCTACAAAAAAACAAGTGAAGACAATTTTCTTTTCCAAGGAGGATAGCCCAATTGTATTTAGTAACCGGCTGACCTATAGAAAAGGTACAAATGACAAATTGATAAAAATTGAAAATGAATTTTATGTTTCTGAAATTACAAACTATCCAGAAAGTGAAGTCTTTACCTCAGATTACGAAAAGTTCTGTGGAGAAGAAAGTTTGAATAAAGTACAATTTTTCAAAATTGCTACACCTGATAGATTTTACATCGATTATATTAACACTCCAAGCAAGTGGAAACACTGATTGCAGACTTTATCACTCCGCAATAAAAATTAAACCACTAAAAAACCCGCATGAAGCGGGTTTTTCTCTGTTGTATTAAATGTCTAAGCGTCAATCTTGGCATACTTGGCATTGGCCTCGATGAATGCCCTGCGTGGCGGCACATCATCCCCCATCAGCATGGAGAAGACATGATCACATGCGGCAGCATTCTCGATGGTAACCTTACGCAAGGTACGTTTCTCAGGGTTCATTGTGGTTTCCCACAACTGCTCCGCGTTCATCTCTCCAAGACCCTTGTATCGTTGAACATTGACACTGCTCTCTTGGCCTGCTCCTCTCATCTCTGCAATCAAACCATCGCGCATTTCCTCATTCCAAGCGTATTCTGCTTTGTTTCCTTTCTTCACCAAATAAAGCGGAGGCGTTGCGATGTAAATGTGTCCACCTTCTATCAATTCCTTCATGTGTCTGAAGAAGAAGGTCAAGATCAATGTTTCAATGTGCGATCCATCCACGTCCGCATCACACATGATGACGATTTTGTGGTAACGCAGTTTGGTCAAATTCAAAGCTTTGCTGTCGTCCTCTGTTCCGATGTAAACGCCTAGTGCAGTATAAATATTTTTGATCTCTTCGTTCTCCAAAATCTTGTGCTGCATGGCCTTTTCTACGTTCAAGATCTTTCCGCGCAAGGGCAAAATGGCTTGGAACACACGGTCACGACCTTGCTTGGCTGTTCCGCCAGCCGAGTCACCCTCAACCAAAAACAACTCTGACTTAACCGGATCTTTTTCAGAACAGTCGGCCAATTTACCTGGCAATCCACCACCTGAGCCTACTCCTTTGCGTTGCACCATCTCACGCGCCTTGCGGGCAGCCACACGGGCTTGCGCCGCTAGCACCACTTTGCCGACGATGGCTTTGGCATCATTGGGATGTTCTTCCAAGTAGGCTTCCAACATTTCAGAAACTACCTGGCTCACAGGAGCTACTGCTTCTTTGTTTCCCAATTTGGTTTTGGTCTGACCTTCGAACTGTGGCTCTTGCACTTTTACAGAAACAATGGCCGTCAATCCTTCGCGGAAGTCGTCTCCAGAAATTTCAATTTTTAATTTGTCCAACAAACCACTTTTCTCAGCAAAGTTTTTCAAGGTGGTGGTTAGACCACGGCGAAAACCTTGCAAGTGTGTTCCCCCTTCGTGGGTGTTGATGTTGTTGACGTAGCTGTAAATATTCTCATTGAAAGAATCATTGTACACCATGGCCACTTCAACTGGAATTGGACCGTCTGTGCGCTCCATGTGGATGACCTTTTGAATGATGTTGGGACGACTTTGGTCGATGAAACGAACAAACTCTGACAATCCCTCAGTGCTCTCAAACAATTCACCTTTGAAGCTGCCATCCTCGTTGGTCTCGCGGCGATCCGTTAATCTGATTTTGATTCCTTTGTTCAAGAAAGCCAATTCACGCATGCGGTTGGCCAATGTATCGTAGTTGTATTCTAATACATCAAAGATGCTCGCGTCTGGTTGGAAAGTAACGATTGTACCTTGCTTGTCAGTAGTTCCATCTTCCTTTACAGGATAGAGTGGCTTTCCGATGGAATATTCTTGAACGTATACTTTGCCACCGCGGTGAACTTCGGCTCTCAACAATGTAGACAAAGCATTAAC
>CANGVU010000137.1 GCA_947457325.1 Flavobacteriales bacterium
AAAGAATATTCCTATCGCATCAGGAACCTACATCATCCATGTCAACGTTCCTGGAGTGGGAGAGAAAATCTTGAAATGGTTCGGCGTAATGCGACCCGTGGATTTGGATAATTTCTAATTGAATTTTGAAAGAGAAAACATGAAAAAGAATATAGCCACATTGATTATAGCTGTAGGTACAGTGTTTACAGCAGTAGCTGGTAATCCAGATCGTGCGGGTTCAGCAGGGGCAGGTCACCTTTTGGTGAACCCTTGGGCAAGAAGCGCAGGATTGGGTTATTCGGCAATGGCCTCCATCAACGGTATTGAAGCATCATTCAACAACGTTGCAGGACTAGCGTTTGTGAATAAAACGGAATTGTTGTTTTCCTCATCCAATTATTTGGTTGGATCAGGTATCAAATTGAATGCATTTGGATTTGGTCAGCGTGTTGGAGAATCTGGTGTTTTGGGTTTGACCGTGACTAGCATGAATTTTGGCGATATTGAAATCACTGAAGAGGATTTGCCAGAAGGTGGAATTGGAACTTTTTCACCCACGTATACCAACATTGGAATGTCCTATGCTAAGGCGTTTTCAAATAGTATATATGGTGGAATTACTGTCAGAATGATATCAGAGGCCATTTACAATGTTCGCTCTCAGGGCGTTTCTTTTGACGCTGGTATTAGATATGTAACCGGAGAGAATGATAACGTTCGTTTTGGCATATCATTGAGAAATGTTGGCCCTCCTATGCGATATAAAGGAGATGGTATGACCGTTACAGCAACCATTCCTACCAATGGAACTTCTTTGACAGTTGAACAACGTTCAGAGAAGTATGAATTGCCCTCTTTGGTAAATGTTGGATTTGCTTATGATTTTATTTTTTCTGAGAATACTAAGTTGACCAGTAATTTTCAATACACTTCTAATTCTTTTACCAAGGATCAGTGGGGTTTTGGAGGAGAGTTTAACTTAAAAGATCGTTTCATTTACCGCATGGGATACCAATGGGAGAATGGATTAAAGTCTGATGAGGATCGTACTTCTGTTTTTACAGGTCCAACAGCAGGTTTGACCGTTCAAATGCCCATGAATAATGGTGGTTTTATTGGATTGGATTATTCTTACAGAACAACCAATCCATTCAATGGGGTACACAGTATGGGATTGCATTTGACTTTGTAATTAAAAAAAAACATATCTTTGTAAAAGAAACCTCTCGGGGTTTCTTTTTTTTCTAAAACAATCGAGCCATGGCCATAGCGTACTACACAGCAGAGGGATTGAAGAAACTCAAAGATGAGTTGCATAATTTGAAAACAATTGAGCGACCAAAGATTAGTCAGCAAATAGCTGAAGCAAGGGATAAAGGAGATTTGTCTGAGAACGCTGAATATGATGCAGCCAAAGAAGCACAAGGTTTATTGGAGGCGCGCATAGCAAAAATGGAAGATTTGGCAGCCAACGCAAGATTAATAGACGAGACGCAAGTAGATAACTCAAAAGTTTACATTCTTTCACGCGTCAAGATTAAAAATCTGAAGAGCAATGCGGTTGTTGAGTACACCTTAGTGGCTGAGAATGAAGCGAATTTGGCTGAAAAGAAGATTAGTGTGGATTCGCCGATTGGCAAAGGATTGTTGGGTAAAAAAGTTGGTGACATAGCTAAAGTTCAAATCCCTGCGGGATTGATAGATTTTGAAGTTTTGGACATCAATCGATAATGGCAACTATTTTTTCTAAAATTGTATCAGGAGAGATTCCTTGTTATAAGGTGGCTGAGGATGAAAATCACTTGGCTTTTTTTGATGTGAAACCAATAGCCGAAGGGCATGTTTTGGTGATACCAAAGAAAGAGATCGATTATTTATGGGACATGGATGATAAAGATCTTTCAGATTTGATGGTTTTCTCTAAGTCAGTAGCTGCAACTTTGAAGGAACATTTTCCATGTGTGAAAGTGGGCATGGCTGTTATTGGGCTGGAGGTCGCTCATGCTCATGTCCATCTTGTACCTATGAATCAAGTTGGTGATCTGGATTTCTCAAAGGAGCGGTTAAAGATTTCATCCGAGCAATATCAAGAATGGATGCGAAAATTGTCTTAAAAGTATATTTTCTTTAGGTTTTTCAACTTTTTACCGTATCTTTGTTCATAACTCTGCAAAGAGTTCATTTTTAATTTATTATTCAAATGAAGCGACAATTATTGTTTTTGTTCATGGCATTTTTTGCTGTCAATCTTTTTGCTCAGAACATTTTGACTTCTCCATTTACACTGGGATTTCTAGGGGATGCGTCTGGCAATAACTCTGCTACGAATTGTGTTTTTATCCAGAATGTAGGCATTTCAAAAGTACAATTCATCCAAGATTCACCACAACAAATTTATGTGAGTCAGGGAAATGATATTCCGGGACAAGTCAAGCTTACAGATGCTTCTGGAGTGGAGTTTCTAATTCCTGGATTTATTAAATGGAGAGCGCCAAGCGGAAATAATCCGTCTACGATGATTTTTAAACCCAACACTGGTGTGAATCAAGATGTTGTTATTTATAACAACGGACAGAATCAGGTATATAATTTGAGCCCGTCGAAATACATTGGATTAACTTTTAATGGAAGAACACTCACTATAGAAGGGGGACAGGTGACAGGAAATTCAGCATCAATGTTAGAGAGGTTGAACTCCTATTTCAATTCCTTAGCAAAATTATCAGTTTCTAGCGTCAGTATTACAGAGGAGTCCGGAATGGCTGTTTTGTCAGTTACAAGAACGGGAAGCTTAAATCAGGCAATTTCTTCTGATTATGTTTTTTCGAACGTTACCGCCAATAATGGAAGTGATTACGCAGGAGTTAACGGAACAATCACTTTGCCAATTGGCGCTTCATCAAACACAATTTCTGTTCCGATCATTGATAATCCCATATATGAGTTGACAGAGACGTTTCAAGTAGTTTTGAATAATCCAGTTAATGCCGGGATCCTTGGAGGTACAGGTGTTGTTACAATTTTGGATTCGGATCCAATGGTTTATGGTTGTTTGGATACAACGGCATGTAATTTTAATCCATGTGTCTTTCAAGACAATGGAACTTGCGTTTATCCCACTCAAGAGCAATGCAATGGATTAGATGATGATTGTGATGGTAATATTGATAATGGTTTTTCATTGAGTACATTTTATGTAGATCAAGATGGAGACCTTTATGGAGATAGCAACCTGCCTATTATGGCATGTGTTCAGACCCCCGGAATTGTTACCAACGGTGGAGATTGTGACGATTTCAACTCAGAGATTCATCCTGGTTCGGTTGAGGTCTGTAACAATATTGATGATGATTGTAATGGTATTATCGATAACGGGTTTGATTTGGATGGTGATCAGTGGACTACTTGCGAGGGAGATTGTAATGAACAAGACCCATCAATAAACCCAGGAGTTTTGGAAGGACCATTTCAAGATGGAACTTGTGATTTTATTGATAACAATTGTGATGGTGTCGTTGATGAGTATTGGGATCAAGACCAAGATGGATTTACAGTGTGTGAGGGAGATTGTGATGATTTCAATGATTTAATTCACCCAGGGGTCAATGAATTATGCAACAACATCGATGACAACTGTAACAATCAGGTTGATGAGAACTTGACCCAGTATCCAGTTTACACCGATGCTGATGGCGACGGTTATGGCGTAGCAACAGGAACAACTTCTTGTACTCCAAGCACGATCTTACCTGGTGATTGTAACGATACAAACAGTGCAATCAAGCCAAATGCAACAGAGACATGCAACAACATCGATGACAACTGTAACAATCAGGTTGATGAAAGTTTGATTTCTGGATGTACAGATTTTACGGCATTCAATTATAATCCGGATGCAAATTGCGACAATGGACAGTGTATCCCCAGAATTTATGGATGTACCAATGCTGATGCTTGTAATTATGTTCCATCAGCGAATACAGATGATTCTACATGTGTCGTATTAACCATTGAATCGGACACCAACAATGTTTGCGGAAATCAGCCTGTTGTATTAAATGCCATCGTAACAGGATTGGCACCAAACTCAGGAATAACAATGAACAATGGCCCAATCTCCGGATTCATTGGTCCTTTCTTCTTTGAGAACAGCAGTTATTATATTTCAAGTCAAAGCACAAATTGGGCATCAGCGAATGATGCGGCTATTGCGATGGGAGGTCAATTGGCGGTAATCAATTCCAATGATGAATTGAATTTCGTGAAGAATTTAATTGGCCAAAATGGAGTTGCTCCTTGGATAGGATTGACACAGGATGTCAATGCTCCAGATTTTTCTGAACCCGCTGGTGGATGGTACTGGACCAATGGTGTACCTTTTGCATTTAATTGGGATTTGCAATACGATACAGAGCCGAATAACTGTACAGCTTGTTGCGGAAGTGTTGAGAATGCTGGACAGTTCTACAGCAATGGAACATTTAATGATTTGTGCATTAATACCAATACACGATATCTTGTAGAGTTTAACCAAAGTGCTTCTTATACAATTGTTTGGAGCAATGGGATGCAAGGAAATCAGATTGTAGTAAATAACAACGGAACAACAACCTATACAGCTAATTTAAATTGGCCAGGAGGCCAATGCGCGAGATCAATTGCAATTACCACTGAAACACCTGCGTTATATTACACTGACGCAGACGGTGACGGATACGGAGACATCAATGCAGTGGCTGTTCAAGCATGTACAGCTCCAGCTGGAACAGTTGATAACAACACCGACTGTGATGACAGCAATGCACTTGTTAACCCAGCACAAACAGAAGTGTGTAATGATGTTGATGACAACTGTAATGGTCAGATTGATGAAGGCTTGACTTTCGTTGATTACTACACAGACTCTGATCTTGATGGATACGGAACAACACCAGTATTGAACT
>CANGVU010000138.1 GCA_947457325.1 Flavobacteriales bacterium
ACATGCGCCATGAGACCTACTTCCAGGTACACGTGGACCAAAATCAACCTGTTTCTTTAAGTACTTCATCGCCGAATCCACCGAGAATACGGGTGGCTGAACCAAGGCAACCTCCTCTTTGGGTGTATTTTCCTGTTGCACTTTGCTACCACCTCCACCTTTTGGTAGAAATTGTAAAACAATCCACAAAACAATCAATGCCAATAATACAATGGCAACTATTCTATTTTTTTTCATACGTCCATTCGCCACCATCTTTGGTGTCTTTTAAAACAATATTTCTAGATGAAAACGCATCGCGCAACATGTCCGCTGTCGCATAATCTTTTTTCTCTTTCAGTCCTTTTCTCACTTCAAAAACTGCGTCCATCATGATGTTGGGAAGTTCCACATTGCTCGCTGATTCTGGCGTTTGCAATCCCATCACATCCATCAAGAAATGGGTCATGATTTTTTTCAATTGCGCCAACTGATCTGCTGTCAAGGCCTGTTGTCCATTCTTACAACCATTGATCAATCGAACCGCTTCAAACAATTCCGCAATCAAAATCGGAGTATTAAAATCATCCCCCATCGCGTCATAGCATCTGGCTTCCAAAGCATCGATATCCGCATCACTTTGCGCAGATGGTTTGCACTCCTCGATGGCCATGTAGGCCGCCATCATGCGCTCATATCCTTTCTCTGCTGCACTCAAGGCTTCATTGCTGAAGTCCAGTGTAGAACGGTAATGGGCTTGCATCATGAAGAAGCGCACCACTTGTGGTCCAAATCCTTTCTCCAACAATGGATGATCACCTGCGAACAATTCATGGGGCAAGAATGAGTTGCCCAACGACTTGGACATTTTCTGTCCATTCACGGTCAACATATTGCTGTGCATCCAATACTTCACGGGACCCTTTCCACAGCACGCTGTGTTCTGTGCGATTTCCGATTCATGGTGCGGAAACTTCAAGTCCATTCCTCCTCCGTGAATGTCAAACTGCTCTCCCAAATATTTTGTACTCATGGCAGAACATTCCAAATGCCATCCAGGAAAACCTTCTCCCCACGGGGACGGCCAACGCATGATGTGTTCTGGTGATGCTGCTTTCCACAAAGCAAAGTCGGCAAAGAATTTCTTCTCGTCCTGACCATCCAATGTTCTTGTATTTTCATACAACTCCTCCACATTTCTTCCACTCAGCTCACCATAAGGATATTTGGCTCGATACGCTTGTACATCAAAGTAAATGCTGCCATTGACCTCATAGGCGAAGCCTTGATCCAATATCTTCTTGATCATCTCAATCTGCTCAATCATATGACCCGTTGCAGTGGGCTCTATGCTCGGCGAATGGTTATTAAAAACGCGCATCATTTCATGGAAATAATTGGTGTACTTCTGTACAATTTCCATTGGCTCCAATTGCTCCAATCGAGCTTGCTGGCCAATGCGATCCACCCCATCGTCAAAGGTAGAAGTAATGTGACCCACATCGGTGATGTTGCGAACGTAACGCACCTTGTATCCCAAGTGGGTCAGGTAACGATAAACCACATCAAAAAACATAAAGGTTCTACAATTGCCCAAATGCACATTGGCATACACCGTTGGACCACAAACGTAAAGACCAACGTGGGGTGCATTCAATGGCTGAAACAAATCCTTGTTTCGGGAGAGGCTATTGTAGATGTATAATTCCTTGCTCATATCGCACTAAATCTTCTTTTTAATTTCTTCCAACATTTTGGCTACCAACGTTGGTGTATCGTATTCAGCATTCCAATCCCAATCGCGCTGCGCCACACTATCATCAATGGATCCAGGCCATGAATCCGCGATGGCTTGTCTAAAGTCAGGTGCATATTGCGTTGTAAAAGAAGGCAAATGTTTTTGAATCTCTGCTGTCAGTGAGGCGGGCGTGAAAGACATACCTGCCAGGTTGTAAGCTCCTCCGACAGTCAAACGTGAGGGGTCAGCCTGCATCAATTGGACAGTGGCTTGTATCGCATCGCTCATCATCATCATGGGCAATGCGGTATCCGCGGACAAGAAGCAAGTGTAACTTCCTTCTTGGAGTGCTTTGTAAAATATATCAACCGCATAATCCGTGGTTCCACCGCCTGGCGCACTCTTGTATCCAATCAAACCAGGATAACGGATGCTGCGCACATCGACGTTGAATTTCTGATGATAATAATCGCACCAACGCTCTCCTGCCAATTTGCTGATGCCATAAACCGTATTGGGATCCATGATAGTATACTGTGGTGTCATCACTCTGGGGGTAGATGGACCAAAAACAGCAATGGAGCTGGGCCAATACACCTTGTTCAAAATGCCTTCCTTGGCCATGTCCAAGACATAGAACAATCCGTTCATGTTCAATTCCCAAGCAAAAGCGGGATTTTTTTCGGCCGTAGCGGAAAGCAAAGCGGCCAATAAGTATACTTGATTAACGTTGTGTTTTTTGACAACGGCATGCAATCCTTCTTTGTCCAAAATATTCAACACCTCGTAAGGTCCTTCCAAAAGAATAGGATCCACATCAGTGGTCGCCTTCACATCTGAAGCCACTACAGCATCCTTTCCATATTCTGCGCGCAAACGTTCCGTCAACTCAATGCCTATCTGACCCGATGCGCCGATGATTAAAATCTTCTCGTTCATTGCGAATAAATCTTGTTCAAACTTACAACAGAGCGTTCAATTATGGGGTCAATTTCTTCAACCAAAGCGTAATCTCTTCTAAAGTTTCAGGACTGATGGTTTCATCCAATTTGGCGTATTCACTCACCCTGCCCGTTTCTGTGTATTGAAACAAGTGATTGTGGTTGGCTAAAATCACCACATTGTTTTTTACTCCTCTGGTATTCAAAGCTTGGGAAATGGCCTTGGTGTTGATATCGGCATTGACTTGCAAATCCAAATCGCCACTCAAAATCAAAGTGGGGCATTGTACTTTTTGCCAATTTTCTTGAGGGTTGTGTGCGACGAAAAATCGCATCCAAGCTGTATTGAACTGTTCATTGTATTGTTCAAATAAGGCCTGTCCTTCAATGGTGGCGTCGTTGTCATCATCTTTGGTGTCCATCACCACTTTATTCTTGATTCCTTTGGCCACTTCTGCAGAGTCCTTGGATTGTAATATCAAGTCGCACAATGATTCGACAAATGCCGCATCTTGCTCTGCATCTTCCTTCTTTTTTCCTTCCGCTATTGATATATCTGCACTTTGCTTGACCAAAACATCTTTGCCGCTGACCCCTGTTCCTGCCAAAGAAACAATGCAATACACTTCTTCGGGGTGGGCTACAGCCACCATCGGTGCTACCATTCCGCCTTCACTGTGGCCTATCAACCCAACACGTTTAGGATCTATTCTAGGATGAAGACGTGCAGTCAATAGCGCCCGAAAGGCATCATCTGCAAAGTCTGCTGAGGTGGAGAGTTCGTAATTTCCAGAAGATGCTCCAACACCGCGCTCATCGTATCTAAAAGTAGCCCAACCTTGTTGAGCCAATTCATGCGCAATCACAGCAAAGGGCTTGTGTCCCATCAAGCTTTCATCTCTGTCCTGCGGACCGCTACCTGTAATCATCACCAAGCAAGGAAAAGGTCCTTCACCTTTGGGAATGCTTAAGGTACCTTGCATTGAAATCGAATTTCCTTTTGTATCAAAAGACAAAAAATCAATTACCTCGGTTGGATAAGGAAAAGGAGGAACCGGTGTTTGTGGTTTTTGTTTTTGCGCTGTAGGATTTTCGCCTACAATGGGTTGATGATACCAGTCCAAAGGAAGTTCAAAATCGGATTGTTGCAACCTCCCTCTAATGCACTGACAATCTTGGTTGAATTCTCCATCATATTGGGCTTTAATTCTTGGAATCTCCCAGTGTATTTTTCCTTTCTTGGCTTCATGGACAGTCATGGACAAAGGCTTTTTAGTTTGCTCCTTGCTATACAGTAAATACTGTTCATCTTGGCTAGCATTCCAGTGCATCTCCAGAGGGAATGATGATCCAGAAATTTCCATTCTAGCATACCAAATCCCTTCCCAATCCTGGGCAAACATCATCCCGTAACATTGGAAAAAAATGAAAATAAAAAAAGTGCGCTTCATTTGACAAAGATGCACAATTCCTTGTAGTAGATTCGCAACGTGAAAAAGATTCAAGATTTATCAATTACTGAATTTAATTATCCATTGCCCGATAATCGCATTGCTTTGCATCCGCTGCCCAACAGAAGTGACAGCAAGTTATTGCACTTCCAAAATGGAGAAATTACCCATTTGAATTTCAGGGATATTGTTGACTTGTTTGAACCCAATGATTTTTGGGTGGTGAACAATACCAAGGTGATTCCAGCTCGAATACATTTTCAAAAGTCAACAGGTGGGATCATAGAGGTTTTCTGCTTGGAACCTATGGACATGGATTACACCTCTGCCCTGACATCCAAGGGTTCCTGCACTTGGCTCTGCTTTGTAGGTGGTGCCAAGAAATGGAAGGAAGGTTCGCTTTTCAAGTCCTATTCCATAAACGGACAAAAAGGCACTTTAGAAGTCATTTGTGTGCACCGCGGGGACAATGGCTTTGTTATCGATTGGAAATGGGATCTTGGTCAATTCAGTGAAGTGCTAGATGCAATTGGTGAATTGCCCATTCCGCCCTATTTGAATCGTGCCACTGAGGACGAAGATTATGACCGATACCAGACGCTTTTTGCACAGTGGGAAGGCTCTGTTGCTGCACCAACTGCCTCCTTACATTTTGACCAAGGCGTGATTCAACGCCTGCTTGAAAAGGGAGTGACGCAAGGTCAGCTCACCTTGCACGTTGGTGCGGGGACATTTAAGCCTGTAAGTGCGGATAAATTGGGTAATCATGAAATGCACGCTGAGTA
>CANGVU010000139.1 GCA_947457325.1 Flavobacteriales bacterium
AGACCCAAGAGGATGCTGCCCAATAAAATTCTGTTGCGTAAAATAAAACCTGCTATAACTCCCCACATATCACTAAAATATTGAATACAAAGAAACAAAAGGAATCAGCTTTGGAGGAAATAAAAATCATTAATTCAAAGACGATTGGCCTATTCATATTTACTTTATATTCGCCCCGAATTTGAACATTAAAAATTATACTATGTCAAACACGTATCAAGCACAGGTCGATGCCTTCATGGCAAAGGTTAAGGCAATGAACCCTAACGAACCTGAGTTTTTGCAAGCTGTTCATGAAGTAGCAGAAGCAATCATTCCATTTATGGAGGCGCATCCCAAGTATAAAGATGCCAAGATTTTAGATCGTATTGTTGAGCCAGAGCGCACCATTATTTTCCGTGTGCCATGGGTTGATGATAAGGGAGAAATTCAAGTAAATCGCGGATACCGCGTTGAGTTCAATAGTGCTATTGGACCTTACAAAGGTGGCTTGCGTTTTCACCCAACGGTAAACTTGAGCGTATTGAAGTTTTTGGGTTTTGAACAAATTTTCAAAAACTCTTTGACTACTTTGCCTATGGGTGGTGGTAAAGGTGGATCTGACTTTGATCCAAAAGGAAAATCAGATCGCGAAGTGATGGCTTTCTGTCAAAGCTTCATGTCTGAATTGTCTCGTCACATTGGTGCGGACACAGATGTACCTGCGGGAGACATTGGAGTGGGAGGTCGTGAGATTGGTTTCATGTTTGGTCAATACAAGCGTTTGCGCAACGAGTTTACCGGTGTTTTAACGGGTAAAGGACGCAACTGGGGCGGGTCTTTGATTCGTCCAGAAGCAACAGGATACGGAACTGTTTACTTTGCACAAGAGATGTTGGCTGTTAAAGGTCAAAACTTCACAGGTAAAACAGTTGTCGTTTCTGGTTCAGGAAACGTTGCTCAATATGCTATTGAAAAAGCAACTCAGTTGGGTGCCAAAGTGGTTACTGCCTCTGACTCTTCTGGTTATATTCATGATGCCAATGGTATCGATGCTGAGAAATTGGCTTTCTTGATGGAATTGAAAAACGTGAAGCGCGGTCGTATTCAAGAATATGCCGCCAAGTACGGTTGTGAGTTTGTTGCAGGAAAAACACCATGGGGTGTGAAGTGTGACATCGCATTGCCATGTGCTACGCAAAATGAATTGAATGGTGATGATGCCAAGGTATTGGTGACCAATGGCTGTATGGCTGTTGCTGAAGGTGCCAACATGCCTTCAACACCAGAAGCCATTGCAGTATTTGAGGCTAACAAAATCATGTTCTCTCCTGGCAAGGCGTCTAACGCAGGTGGAGTAGCAACATCAGGTTTGGAGATGTCTCAAAATTCATTGCGTTTGAGCTGGACACGTGAAGAAGTGGATGAGCGTTTGCACAACATTATGAAGAGTATTCATGCTGCATGTGTTCAATACGGTACAGACGGTGATTATGTTAACTACGTTAAAGGTGCAAACATTGCTGGTTTCGTTAAAGTAGCCGATGCGATGATTGACCAAGGTGTGGTTTAATTAAAGATACAGGTGCCAAACCCTGGGAGCGTTTACGCTCCGCGAAAGGCGGTCTTCGGATCGCCTTTTTGTTTGTATAGGACTTTAGTTTCATTGACTTTATTAATGGTTTATTGGATAATAAGTGAGATTTTTGTTCCGGAATATCCTTAATGACGCTTGATTAATAATGCAATGAATAGACTATTGAATACCATTTGTTTTTTACTGCTGACTTATTCCATGGCAAATGGTCAGCAGCGATTGTTGAACAAGTTTCAAATGGTTGAAGATTTAACCATCGTCCAAAATGCGCTGGAAGAGGCACATCCCGGTTTGTATTGGTATAACAGCAAATTGGAATTAGACAGTGTCTTTCAAAGATGCGTTAAACAAATTCCAGAGCAGGCAAGTGCAATTGAATTTTCAGGGATTCTGAATGAATTGGTTGATTTCATCGGATGTGGTCACTCTGCCATCTTGCCAAGTGACAAAATGATCAAGAATTTGGACAAGTCGGGTAGATTTTTGCCATTCACAATTTCTATTGGTGAGGGCGGTATTCGAATAGATTCATCATTGACAGATGAATTAAGTAATGGCGATCAATTGCGTTCCATTGATGGGGTTTCAATCAATAGAATTGTTTCAGATTTGATGAAAAGGATTCCATCTGACAAGGGAATTAGCTCCAAAAAGCGCCGAACCTTGGAACTGGTCTTTTCTTATTTCTACGCGCTCTACTTCGGAAGTAAGGATAATTATAATATCGAAATTCAGCGATCTGGTTTGACCAAAGTGGTAAAGATTGATGCTGTGAAGTGGAGAGAGGGGATAGGTTATAAATCGGTTAGATCTTATGTGAAAAGTTCATCGCCTTTGGTTTTCAATATGAACAATGAGTTCGCCTATTTAAAGCTGCAAACTTTTTCACCGGCCGTTTATAATTCCATTGATGCCAGCTTTGAGGAGTCACTCAATCGTGTTTTTCCATTGATCGTATCCGCCAACAAAAAATTAATAATTGATTTAAGAGACAACAACGGTGGTTCTTTGGGCTATGCTAGTGCTTTGTACGCGCATTTAACAGATCGGAATTTTAGGTATTTTCAAAAGAACGAAATCAAAACAAAAGTGGCAAATGGTCAGTGCTCTTTCAATCAATATTGTGATGAGAAAATAGAAGCGATGCCTTTTGAAGGAAACAACTTTATTGAAAAAGATCGCTTGGTTATTCAAAGAGTTGACTCAACGAATCATGATGATAATCCATTCTTGGGTCCTGTCTATATAGTAACCAATGGATTAACTTTTTCCTCTGCCGCCATGTTCACTTCTTATTGTAAAATGAATCGTTCCAACACATTCGTTGTTGGTGAGGTTCCTGGAGGTGCATCATCTGGTTGTAACGGAGGTGGGCCAGTGACTGTTAATTTGCCCAACTCAAAATTGCGATTGTACTTTA
This sequence comes from Flavobacteriales bacterium, assembly GCA_947457325.1. Taxonomy (GTDB): domain Bacteria; phylum Bacteroidota; class Bacteroidia; order Flavobacteriales_D; family Sanyastnellaceae; genus CAMCTV01. The sequence goes on from CANGVU010000139.1 coordinate 2,997, forward strand.
ATCTTGTTCAGTTGGATTTGAACGTTGTTCATGAAATGAATACGATACCGATGGATTTGGAGTTGCAGGAATTGAATAATGATGATGTTTATACCTTAAAAGATATTCTTGAGTTTGTTTCTAAAAACAAGTAAGTAGACGGGTTTTTTAACTGATTGAATCTGTGAAGTAAGTAGCTAGAAAAGCGGTCTAAATAATTTTTGTTGAGTTTTTAATGTGAATGAATTGAGATGAAATGTATCAGAAAATAACGCTGAGTTTATGGTTTCATCACCCTGATGGTGATGTGAATCAAGTTGTAGAATATTACAAAACGATTTTTCAAGATTCATTTCAAGCGGGAACTGTTTTTCCCTTGGGTGAAACTCCTGGAGGAAAAAGCAGCCTGTGTCACGTCCGGATTTTTAATCAAGAGTATGCACTACAGTGTACCGCCCAAGAGCATCATTTATTCAATGATTCCGTATCGTTGATAATCCATTGCAATGATCAAGAGGAAATTGATCGGTACTGGAATTACTTCATTGAGCAGGGGCAAACTGCAAATTGCGGTTGGTGTCAGGATCGGTGGGGTTTGAGGTGGCAGATTATCCCCAATAATCTTGGGGAGTTATTGCAGCGCCCTAATGGATTTCAAGTCATGATGGGGCAAAAGAAAATCATCATCGATCAATATTGAGATTGTTTTTCTTGATGGCGTATCAATAAAACTGATGCGCAACTTGAAGATGTATTTTTAGCTTTGTTGTTATTAAAAACAAAATTAAAGTGATTGAATTAAATGAAACCACTTGGGATGATTTTATCTCAGAGAATGAAAAAGTTTTGATTGATGTTTATGGAATTAAATGCGGGCCATGTGATGCTATTGCGGCAATACTGACCGAGGCAGAGTTGATTTATTCCGATAGTGTCGCTTTTGCTAAAATTGATGGACCTTCCAATTTGGAGTGCGTTGCACATTATGGTATACGAGCTGTTCCTACCATTATGTATTTCAAATCAGGAAAATTGATTTTCCAAGAAACAGGATTGAAAACCCTTCAGGAAATTCAAAATCGCATCCATGCGCACATGTTGTAAATGCATGTTTACTCCCAATAATTGATGTCAGTTCCTAAGCTGCCGCGCTTTTGCAATTTCAAGTCTTGTAAAATACTGGCTTTCACATTGAGCTGGGCAAAGTATGATTTTCGGTCACCAAATGGAACGGCATTGAAAGAGAATTCCCAGCAATGCAAATCCCAGTGCAAGCCGATGATAGAGGGTGTAAATTCATCCATCTTGAAATCGTAACCTGAATTAATAGAGATGGCCCACTTTTTTAAAATGGTAATGTCTCCAACCACAGTCACCGCTTGCACCCATTGTGAGGAATCTCGCTGGGTTGATTTGTCCCACATTTTTGCATAACGCAAATTGTATTTCATGTTCAAGCTCCAAGGAGTGCTGAAGTCGATCTGCTGACCGTTATTGGATAACGATGCCGCGGTATTGTTGGTGTACAAATTGGGTTGAGGTACATTGGGTTTGGGTGCATCTGTTTTTTTCTTGGACCCGTCACCCCGCATGTTAAAGCCTAGGGCAAGATTGGCGCCTTCCAATCGGGTAAATCGGTTTTGCGTATTCCACAGAAATTGATTGACCTCTCTGCCCAAAGTATCTCGGTCATATAAACTATGCGTTGAATTATAGTTCAACGTGATGTTTTGACCAATGGTGGTGAAAGCACTCCATTGCAAATTGCTCCAGTTAAGAGAATCAGCTATTGTATTGTATGATGCAGAGGTCTTGAAGCCTTCAATGATTTTGACTTTCTTGTAATTGATTTTTCCACCTTTGCTTTCTCTTACCTTGGCTTCA
>CANGVU010000140.1 GCA_947457325.1 Flavobacteriales bacterium
TATCCACCAATATTCCTTGAACAAAAACGCTATGCCCTTCCGGATGAGGTTTCAACCAATCTGGTTTCTGTGACCAAGCAGATAGACAAGTCAACGCAAGGATCAATAAAGTTAATTTCTTCATCATTCAATTTTTGATTTCATCGGATCTCACCCGCTTATAAGCCTTAATGGCCAGGGTGAGAACAACACCCAAACCTACTAATCCCAATGCACCCCACAACCATGAAATAGAATCTTTATTCACAACAACAAATACAATAGCGACCAATAAAATAGTACCTACCTCATTCCACATTCTTAACTTAAAACTTGACAGCCCTATGGGCTCTTTCAGACCACTTCTATATAGCAGCTGACCTTTCCATTGGTAAAGCATCAAACAAAGAATAAAAAATAGTTTCAAGTGCATCCATGGCATGCTCAGGTAACCGGGGTTCAGGTAAAGCAATGTTGTACCATAAATCAAAGTCAATATCGCTGATGGCCAGGTGATGATGTACCACAGTCGATATTCCATCAACCGATACTGCCTCAGCAAAATATCTCTCTCCGGATTGTCCTTGATTTCTGCCTCAGCATGGTAAACAAAAAGTCGAAACATATAAAACAATCCTGCAAACCAGGTAACCACAAAAATGATGTGAAGCGACTTTACAATGTTGTAATCCATACCACGAAGATAATCATGTACCTTTGCTTTATGAAACCTGTTTACGCAAAAGATACACTCACAATTACCACACACTTGGTATTGCCGGAAAACACCAATACTCTGGGCAACTTAATGGGAGGCCAATTGTTGAATTGGTTGGACATAGCTAGTGCCATTGCTGCACACAGGCATTGTCGAAGAGTAGTCGTTACTGCTGCTGTAAACAATGTATCCTTTCAACACCCCATTAAACTGGGAGATTTGGTAGTCATTGAAGCTAAAGTTTCCAGATCCTTCAATTCTTCCATGGAAGTTTTCATGGACATTTTCGTTGAGCATGGAGCTACTGGAGAAAAAACCAAATGCAATGAGGCCATTTACACTTTTGTTGCAGTAGATCAATTGGGAAATCCTATAAATGTTCCAGAACTTCTGCCTGAAACAGAAGTGGAGAAGATTAGATTTGACGGCGCATTAAGAAGAAGGCAGTTGCGTCTAATCCTAGCAGGAAAAATGAAACCTGAAGAAGCGACAGAACTTAAGGCGTTATTCGACAGGCACTAAGGACAGAATATGCTTTGCTGATCGTTCAACTGAATTTAAATCTATCTCATGTATACATCGACTCAGCTGACCATGCTTGCATACATCACCCAGTTTTGAGCAGGGTCGATCACCTCTGCCAACCGGTTCAATCATCACACTGTGATTGCCCGGTCTCCAAGGATACATTCCCAGTCCTGGTCTGGTACAGCCCCAAAGTGAAATGATGTTCTTTCCAAATGCTGCCGCAACATGCATTAGTCCAGTGTCTCCTGCAACCACCAGCTGAGCATGCTTAACTACCCAAGCACTCTCCATCAAATTCAAACGATTCACAACGCTGAACACCCTACTTTCACTCACCAATGCTGTACTCATCATCTCTTCTTCCCTTCCACCTACAATAACGATGTTACCTGGGATTCTGTGAATGATACTGGACCAATGCGTTGCATCTGGGCGTTTACCAAAATGATTGGCACCTATTACGACGGCTGTGTAATCTTTAAAAGGTAAATCAACATGAACACCCAATGGAATATCAAATTCTAATCCCTTGCCATCATCTGACAATCCCAATGTCTTAAGCGTATCAATGTACCGCTGAACAATATGAGGAATCTCCAATTTCCAACCTAACTTGATCCAAACAAACTTGGCTAGATTTTTTTTCTCTACAGTAAAAGCCAAGACTCCCAAGCGTTTCTTAATCAGATTTGATCGCAAATTGTTTTGCAAGTCAATGATGTAATCATAACCTTCCAAAGACAACGGTTCCATTACCTCTTGAACCGTATTTTCAAATGAGAATATTTTACTCACTCGAGAGTGATGCTCGATGACAGGGACATAGCGTTTTCTTACCACCATGTGCAGTTCTGCACCGCCTTCTAAACCATTTTGCAAAATCCTCAAAACGGGGGATGTCAGAACAATATCACCGATAGCCGAAAAACGAATAATGAGGATTTTAGCCTTCACCCAAAAAAGAATTACTGAGCCTCGAAGAACAACTCTGTTTCTAAATCGTCGTCATAAAAGACAACCATTTCTTTATTGGTCAATCGTTTCAGCATTAAGGTATCCTTATCGATATAATTTCCAACCTCAGAAACCAACTGAAGATCCATGATAACATTTGTCTCCTCTATCAACCATGTTCCTTCTGTAGCTTGAGCAGCTCCAACATTAATGATCACACTCATATTCTCATCAAATTGATAAAATATATCATCCCCGTCTGTATTGGTTGCTGTAACATCAGCACCCTTCTCAGTCCATTTGGTTAGTTTCCACTTACCAATCAATCGATTCTCCTTTGAACGAAAACTAATTCCAGGGCCGTCTTCAAACTTAGAACAAGATGTCATAAAGAACAAAGCGGCAACTACAGTTAAAGCGTATCTCATCTTAAATAAATTTCCGTAAATATATCGCAATTCAATCAATATTAGTTGCATTGACGTACTTATGTTTGCAAAAAAAAGATGTGGATAGACACCCATTCCCACCTGTACTTGGAAGTCTTTCAAACAGACATTGATCAAGTTATTCAACGCTGCATTGACAACAATGTAACGCACATTTTCCTGCCCAATATTAATATAGAATCAATCCAACCCATGATGGAATTACATGGGAAAAATCCCAATTTGTTCTTTCCGATGATGGGGCTTCATCCTTGTGATGTCAGCAAAGATTTTGAAGTTCATCTTGAACACATGGAACAATGGATGGCATCCAATCAATTCTTTGGTATTGGTGAGACAGGCTTGGATTTATTTTGGGAAAAAAAACACCTTGACCTTCAAATTCTGTCATTAAAAAGACATATTCAGTGGGCTAAAAAATTTGATAAACCACTCATTCTACATGCCCGCGATAGCTTTGATGAATTACTAGAAGTTATTGAGTCTGAAATGAACGAACATCTTTTTGGTATTTTTCATTGCTTTACGGGAAATGCTCAAATTGCTGAACGCATATTAGATCTAAAGCAATTTGCTCTAGGTATCGGAGGTGTTATTAGCTATCCTAAGAGTGATTTAAAAAACACTTTACAAAAGGTACCGTTAGAAAAAATTGTATTAGAAACCGACAGCCCGTTTCTTCCTCCCACTCCCTATAGAGGAAAAAGAAATGAGAGTTCGTATATACCGCTTATCGCAGAGCATCTAGTAGATGTCTACCGATTGCCTCTCACCGAAATTGCCGAAACAACAAGCATAACAGCCAAGAGCATATTCAAAATTTAAACCCATGGAAAAAAAAATACTCATCATCTATACTGGAGGAACCATTGGAATGACTGAAGAATTTCCTGGTGGGCCGTTGATTCCTTTTGATTTTTACAATATAGTACAACACTTGCCAGAACTCCAAAGATTTGATCTAAAAATAGATGTAGCGGCATTTCCAAACCCCATTGACTCCAGTGACATGCAGCCTGAAATCTGGCAAAGCTTAGCTGAGATCATTGTACAATCTTACGCTGGTTATTTTGGCTTTGTCATTCTGCATGGCACTGACACCATGGCTTACACTGCATCAGCCTTAAGTTTTATGTTGCATGGAATTAAAAAACCTATCATATTCACTGGTTCTCAATTGCCCATTGGAAAAATAAGAACTGACGGCAAAGAAAATTTAATTACTGCCATTGAAATTGCCGCTTCTGAATATCAACATGAGCCCGTTGTTCAAGAAGTAGCCATTTGCTTTGGGTCTAAACTATTAAGGGGAAATAGAACATACAAGCACAGCGCTGAGGGATTTGATGCATTTGAAAGTCCCAATTACTTTCCCCTGGCTGAAATTGGTGTTCACCTTCATTTTCACAATGGCCTTTTACTGCGAAACAACAATCTATTTCAGCCACAGCTAAAATTGAATACCAATATCGGTTGGCTTAAAATATTTCCGGGCATCAGCCCAAATTCATTGAATAATTTTAAAATGAATCACCATTACGATGGACTGATTTTAGAAACGTATGGAAATGGAAACATTCCCCAGTTGTCTTGGTTGATTCGTGGATTAAAAGAAATACATGATAGCGGAACCATCATTCTGAACATTTCACAATGCACCCAAGGCTCCGTTAATCAGAGTTTGTATAAAAACGCAAAAGAGCTAGAAGAATCAGGAATTATAAGCGGTTGGGATCTAACCGCTGAGGCTGCAGTGACCAAGTTAATGCATGTTTTAGGAAATCATTCAGATCAAAAAATCAGATCTGTTCAACTCCAAGAGAATTTAGCGGGAGAAATGACAATCTCAAAAGATTTGCATTAACTTCGTTCCATGTCCTTATTCAACAAACTCTTTCCTCAAAAAACACCTAAGGCCATAGAGCCTATCAGTATGCACGCAGTGGGGATGGACATGCACTCTCATCTGATTCCTGGCATTGATGATGGAGCACCCACTTTGGAAACAAGTACTGAGTTAATTATTAAGTTAAAAGAATTCGGATTTCAATCCATTGTCACAACGCCTCACATTTACAAGGAAATTTATCCCAATACAGCTGAGATTATTTTAGAGGGAAAAAAAAGAGTCCTAGAAGAACTTGCAGTTAGGAAAATAGACATCCGATTTGATGCCGCTGCTGAGTATTTTTGTGACGAACACTTCATTGACTTATTGAACAACAAGAA
>CANGVU010000141.1 GCA_947457325.1 Flavobacteriales bacterium
CAGCCCCATTGGCGTCTTGATTGCCAAGATTCATGTAAAACGTTATGTCAAAGTCTTCCACAAGGTTGATGAGGTCCGCGTACCAAACTGTACCATTGAGGTTGTTCCAAATATCAGTGAGCTGATAGCAATTGTTTCCAGTGGCTGTTGCATTTCCGTTTAGGAAATAATCTTGAGCCTGCCCAGATGTTTGAATCAGTGCAATAATGGAACAAAGGAGTAGTTTGAAATTTTTCATATCAACTCCCGAAGATAAGAAATTTTTTGGCTTTACTTGATGCCCCGTTCTTTGCAGATTTTTTCGTAAGCCTTCTGAACCTCAATGAACTTGTCCTGTGCCGCCTTTTGATGAGACTCTCCCAAATCGCGCACTTTATCAGGATGGTGCTTCATGGCCATTTTTCGAAAAGCCTTTTTCACCTCTTCATCAGAAGCTGATATTGTGATTTCCAATATTGTGTATGAACGATCCGTTGACTCGTAAAACATGGCTTTGATAGAGGAACGATCGCTTTCTGAAACACCGATGTAATACGCGATGCGGTCCACCAACTCTGCCTCAGTGGCATCCACATTTCCATCTGCTTTGGCAATGCCATAGAGGTAGTGAATGAGCTGCAAACGCATGGCGTGCTCCATGTAGTATTTGATTTGCTCACAGACATCACGCACTGGAATTTCCTTGTTTAACAATTCCTTCAGTATGCCGATTTGCTCAGCTGCAACGGCTTCACCGAATTGTCTTCTGAACGACTCACGGATATAGTCCAGTTCACTCTTCATGTGTTTGCCATCGGCTTTCATTACAGCAGCAGAAAGCACAAGCAAGGCAGAACTAAAATCACCAGGACGCGTGCGGTGTCGCTGAGATTGGTAGCTTTGATAATCGTTACGTGGATTGTATTGTCTTTGTGTCGATTGGCCCTGAGCGCTGAGAGACTTGTCGTCAACCATTGCGCCAAATGCAAAACCCAAAATGCCTCCAATTGGGCCGCCTAGTGCCCAACCCAAACCTCCTGCAATCCATTTCGCGTATTTCATTTGTGTCGAATTAGGGGGCAAAATTAATGAAGCCGCACTAAGTTTTGATTTAATGTATTCTCCAAATTTTCCAAAAGAATTTTAGTTTTCCTTTCAAGGGCTAATTTTTACGCAACAAATACCCATCGATGGTGTAGATTTTTTGGTCAGCAACATCATAACCAATGTTGGATGTGACGAATCGATAGGACTTTCCATCAAAAACAAAATCAACGCTAAATTTTTCTCGAACAAATGTTTCTCCATGTATTCGATCGGATTCAATTTTCTTTTCCACCTCTGCTTGAATGTTTCCAATGAATGCGGTGTGGACGACATCGGATTGTTTGCTGAGGATGATGGCCAATCTTTCATTTTGATGCGCTGGATCGGTAACATTCTCTATTCTGATGTAGGCGTTGATCCCATCTTCAAACGATTGATACTCGTCCGGTGTTTGATTGCTGATGGGTATGCATTCTGAATAGCCCAGAACGTTGATGGGTCACTTGGATTCGAACCGAACATAAGAGGATACAGCCACCTCTGAAGTATCTTCTTTGAAAGTCAGTTTTGATTCATTCAACTGTTCATTGGCCCATTCATAATTGTTCACAAAGCCGGGCTGTATGAAAGCACTATCGCATTGCAAACAATATTCCGCAGCCTTCTCTGAATGGTAAGATGATAGGTATCGAAGAACATTTTTGGCATCGTCATAAGTGTTGTCGTTGGGTGCATTCTTGATTTGATTCCATTGCTTCATTTGTGATGAAAAGGACAACGACTTTGCGGAAAGGGGTCCGCCATTTTGATAAATCAGGGCAATGATTAGCAACGACAAAGGAAGGAAAATGATTTTGACTTTGGATACAAAACCAAAATACAGCGCATTGATGCTCAAGAAAACAGCCAAATACACAACAATAGCCCGGACCTCTGTCAATCCATATTCCAACAAACGATAACCAATAGCAATCCACAATAACGCAATCAATGGAATTAAATACCAGAAGAATTTTCTTGAAGTAATTTTCCATGAAGATCCAGTTGGGCTGCTTTCAAAAAATTGTCCCAAAAGCCAATTTAAAACGCCAATGCAAGAAAACAATAAAATCCAAATACTCACCCATCCTTTGGGCAAAGATGCTTGGAACAGGATTTTTCCAGCGTACAAGTACAGTATACTCAAATAAATGATGACCAAAGGAGACAGAATCCATTGTTGAATGCGCTGCAGCCGCATCAGCGCGTTTTCCATGACAGATGTTTGGTTGTCCTGAGGTGCTGAGGAAAGAAAAAACAAAGGATGGAAAATGCCAACCAATAAGATGAGAAAGAAAAAATAGAATTTCGGATCTAGATCCTTGTAAATCAGCAATTGGAAAGCGCTCAATCCCAGCGCAATCCCGGCGTAAATCAATCCAATATAAAATGTGCTGGCGATGAAATTGCTGAACATCCAATAACAGAATGACCAGAAATCGGCCAATGGACGTGCATTCCAGAAAGGCAATAAAACGGAAAACAAGTGAATAATGATGAGCCAAGACAGCATCCAAAATGGTTCCTGATAGCCATTGGTATCTTCATTCAAGTGATAGATGTGTTGACCGATGTACACATGCAAACCAATGGTCAATGCAAAGATCAGGGAACGAGAAAGTCGCATGCTCCAATCTTGGCTTTCAAACCAAAGGAAATACCCAACATACAAAGGCAGCCCCGCGGCAAGGATCAATGCCCACCGGAAGCCCTCGAAGCTGATGGATTCAAAGCTTTGATCAAAATCAAAAATAAATAAATTGAACAGGGCGCACAAGGTTGCAGTGGCTTGCAATACCAGGATGATGGGGTAGCGGTGTGCAGTGGTTAAAATGGTTTCCTTCAGATGAGAAAGTTTTAACGGAGAAAAGTTCATGATTCTGTTTTTATTCAAAGATAGTTGAAGATGGCCTTGTGTATATTTGTCGCCTAATCATCAATGCAATGAGAACAGATTTATACCAAGGTCACGACTACTACATGATGGATGAGTTGTTGACAGATGAACACAAGTTGGTTCGTGACGCGGCGCGCGCATGGGTTAAAAAGGAAGTTTCTCCGATTATCGAAGAGGCTGCAGAGAAGTGTCAATTCCCCAAGCACTTGTTGCCTGGTTTGGCCTCCATTGGCGCTTTTGGTCCTTATATTCCAGAGGAATATGGTGGAGCAGGTTTGGATCACATTTCCTACGGCATCATCATGCAAGAGTTGGAAAGATGCGACAGTGGACTTCGTTCTACCGCATCTGTTCAATCCTCTTTGGTGATGTATCCCATTTTCAAATATGGATCAGAAGAACAACGTCAAAAGTACTTGCCTAAGCTGGCCTCTGGCGAATGGATGGGTTGTTTTGGTTTGACTGAGCCTGACCACGGTTCTAACCCAGGCGGTATGGTCACCAACTTCAAGGACATGGGAGACCATTACTTGTTGAACGGTGCCAAGATGTGGATTTCAAACGCTCCTTTTGCGCAAGTAGCAGTGGTGTGGGCCAAGAATGAGGAAGGACGCATTCATGGTTTGATCGTTGAGCGCGGAATGGAAGGTTTTTCGACGCCAACCATGCATGGCAAATGGAGCTTGCGTGCTTCAGATACTGGAGAATTGATTTTTGATAATGTCAAAGTTCCCAAAGAAAACTTATTGCCTGGCAGAAGTGGACTAGGAGCGCCATTGAGCTGTTTGGATTCAGCTCGTTTTGGTATCGCTTGGGGAGCCATTGGTGCTGCTTTGGATTGTTATGATACTGCTTTGCGTTACTCCAAAGAGCGCATTCAATTCGGTAAGCCCATCGGAGCTTTCCAATTGCAACAAAAGAAGTTGGCGGAAATGATTACAGAAATCACCAAAGCCCAATTGTTGACTTTGCGTTTGGGCCAATTGCGCAACGAAGGCAAAGCTACTTCGGCGCAAATTTCCATGGCCAAGCGAAACAACGTAGACATGGCCATCAACATAGCCCGCGAAGCGCGTCAAATGTTAGGTGGAATGGGTATTACAAATGAATACCCATTGATGCGTCACAGCATGAATTTGGAATCTGTTATTACATACGAAGGAACGCACGATATTCACTTGTTGATCACAGGAATGGATGTGACCGGTTTTGATGCGTTTAAGTAATAGTTAAAAAAGTACATTCAAAAGGAGTCCAATTGGGCTCCTTTTTTGTGCGTTTATAGATCTACTCCAAAAGGAGTAATTTTAAATTGATTTAAAGAATCATTTTGATAATTGCATTAAAGTGATTTTCATTTGTATGAATAATTAAAAAAATACAATATGAAAAAAGGTTTATTGTTTTTGGCTGCGGGTTTATTCCTATTGGCCTCTTGCAGCAAGTTTGAAGAAGGACCAGGCTTTACACTGCGTTCCAAGAAAGCCAGATTGTCTGGAGATTGGAAGTTAAAAGAAATTACGGTGAATGGGTCCAACACCTACAACGGTGAGCCATTGATGAGTGATCAGTATGTTTTGAAGTTAGGTATTGAAAAGGATGGTAAGTATACCATGAGTGAAACGTATACAGATCCTGCGAATGCGATGTACAACGATTCGGAGACAGGCACTTGGGATTGGAAGGAAGATTCTTTGGTATTGAAGTCATCAGACGGCTCAGAAGAGCCTTTGCATGTTCTTCGTTTGAGCAATTCAGAATTTTGGATTGACGAAACCGATGGTACAGAAAAGTGGGTTTATAAATTTGAGCAAGAATAACAACGACGTTGATTGTGATAAAAGGCCGCACTTGAAGCGGCCTTTTTTATACTCCTAAAGTACTAATTTTGAGG
>CANGVU010000142.1 GCA_947457325.1 Flavobacteriales bacterium
TCGTCCTGCGTTTCTTCAGGCGCAGCCAGGAAACCATAGAACAAGTTCACAACATCTCGGTCTGAGTTGGTTGCCATTAAGTTCTGAGAATATCTACCCAAAGCCAATTTCAATCTCAAACGCTCCGATGCTTTGTACTTTAAACCAAATCGAGGCTCTGGGGAAACAATGGCAATGGAACTATAATATTGCAAACGAATACCTGGCTCAACAATCCAATTCTTGCGATTGAATTTATAAGTAACATATCCATTCAACTCGGTCATGTTTTGAGCCAAATCCACTCTAACACCTAATGGATTGAAGGTATTGTATTGTGTTCCAAAACCTACCACCTCTAAACCGTAATTTAATACGTCCTTATCAACATTCACTTTGTAATCTAAACCAAAATTGAAACTTGAAATTTCCGTTGCTCTATCGGGATTGCTTTCCTCTTTTAGAATACACTTATATTTTGAAAAGGCAAAATTTCCATTGATCAAAACCGTTGAACCTGCAGGAGCAACAACGAAATTACCTCCCCCACCATTATTCACCCAACTCAATTGAGACAATCCTTGGTACTTGATTACGTCATCCGTAAAATTGAAACCAAACAAATTTAACTTACTACCGTTGCCTCCTCCCATTGAAATCTTACCATAAATGTCGCGGTATCTAAATGGCAAACCCTCTCCGTTATTCACGTCAGGATAAATAGCCTTAGAAGACTTATCCAAATAAGAATTCTTCAATGAAAACATGTAAGAGATTCCACCGCCTTTCTCATTCAATTTCTTCAAAGGCCCTTCCAGTAGCACTTTGGATCCAAAAGGATTAACACCTACTCGACCGTTTGACTTTCGCTTGTTTCCATCTCTGGTGGTGATGTCCATTACCGAGCTTATTCTTCCGCCATACTGAGCATTGAAACCGCCCGTATACACATCTGCTGTAGAGATAATATCTGTATCAAAAACGGAATACAAACCGATGCTGTGAAATGGATTGTAAATAACCATACCATCCATAATTACCTTATTTTGCACAGGGCTACCACCGCGCACAAAGATTTGACCTCCTTGATCTCCTGTACTCACAAAACCAGGAAGAACCGTGAGATACTGCACCAAATCAGCCTGACCACCTATAGAGGGGATTTTTTTGATGTCTTGAGAGCGAACCGTCTCAGAAGATATATTAACGTTATTGATTTGATCTGAACGCTCAGAAGAAACATCCAATGTCTTCATTTCAACATCAGAGCGATCAACCATGTAATTCTTGGTCAAAACTTTATTGTCTTGAATTTGAATATCCTCTTTGATGGTTTTGAACTCAATGGATTGCACGATAAGGACATAATTTCCTGCAGGGACTTTTGTTAATGAATAATATCCGCTTATATCTGTTTGTGCTCCAAAACCAGTCCCCTCCAAACCAACTGTTATAGGAAATACTGCTTGACCAGTTTCCTTATCCTTAATAAATCCGCGAACAGAGCCTTGACCAAAAAACTCAACACTTGCAAGGATCAAGACTAAAACTAAAAAATTTTTCATTTGATATATAAATTTCACTCTTGGCGAATATACTCATTGATTGAATAGGTAAATGCGTATTTTTTTGGACTTAATTCAATTGGCTATCGCAAAATGTTCTATTTTGGCATAGTTTTTAACTCGAATTCGAAAATTTAGATTATGAAAAAATTACTGATTATCGCTTTAGCCTTTGCTAGTAGCACTTTGTTTGCCCAACCTGACAATGAATTTAAAGATTTGCTTTCTTTATTTGTCGATCAAAAATACGAGAAGGTATTGAACAAAGCAGAGAATTACTCTATGGGGGACGATACCAAAAAACATCCATTGCCCTATTTATACATTGCCATGTCATTGTATGAAATGTCAAAAATTGAGAAGTACACGCAAATGGAGGAATACAAAGGTGCTTTTAAAGATGCGATGAAGTTCTGTTCAAAGTACGGAGCCAAGGACAAGGAAAAAAAATATGTGGATGAATTTCCTGATTTCTTCATGAATATAAGAAAGGATATCACCATTGAAGGTGACATGCAGTATGAGCAAGGCAAATACACCAAGGCAAAAATTTACTACGACTGCTTAATTGATGTTGAGCCAAATGATGCTGGAGCACATATTATGTTGGGCTTATGCTTTGCGCACGCCAAAGCAGTAAAAGATTCCGATATGGAATTGGCCAAAGCAAAAGAATTATTGGTTTCGCAATCCTACTCAACCAGAAACGAAGAAGTAAAAAAATTACTTAAGAATGCTCTTATCGTCTATGCCAATGAATTAGGCAACGCCAGCGATAAAAAGAAGGCTGCAGAATGGATGGGATACGCCAATGAGTTGTTCATGGATGACCCAGAATGGCAGATTCAATACAACTCTGTAACGAAATAATCAAACACATTACTCCAAGAATAACAAAGGCCGCATGAGCGGCCTTTGTTATTTAATACAATACCTTTTACTTAACAGCAGCATACATGCGTTCAATGATATCCACTACTTTCATTCCTTCTAATGCATTAGTGGTGATGATGGAATTGCCCTGAAGTGTCGCAATAACGTTCTCGATAATATAAACGTGATTTGCAGCAGAGCCCTTGTAATGACCATAATCATTGGCAGGATTACCCTCAGGTAATTCAGGCATCTCATAGTCTTTTACATGACAATAAACTACTTCATTCATGTATTGCCCTCCAATTTTTATTGTCCCATTTTCCGCTATGATCGTCATACTGCTTTCATAATTCTGATCAAAACATGAGGTGGAGAAATTAAAAGAGCCCATTCCTCCATTGATAAAATCAAAACTGACCATGCCAGAATCTTCAAAATCAGTTGAATGGGCATGGTTAAAATCAGTCATTTTGGATTGAATGTTTGTAATATCACCAAACAACCAATACATGATATCTAAGAAGTGAGAAAATTGGGTGAATAAAGTTCCCCCATCCAAATCTTTGGTACCCTTCCAATGGTTCTTCTTGTAATATCGGTCATCACGGTTCCAATAACAATTGATGTTTACCATAAAAATCTTTCCCAACTTGCCGCTTTCCAACAAATCCTTTATCCAAACACTCGGCGGACTGTAACGGTTTTGCATTACGCAAAAAACCTGCTTGTTCACCTGCAATGATTTGTAAATAATCTCTTCACAATCTGCCTTTGTCAACGCCATTGGCTTCTCCACAACAAGGTGTTTTTTAGCCTTAAGCACTGCCATCGAATGTTCAGCGTGAAAACCGTTTGGACTGCAAACGCAGACCACATCACAATCAGGATGTTTTTCAAACATTTCCTCGGCAGTTTTATACAAAGGCACATTGAATGCATCCACTCCACACTCAGAGGCGGGACGAATATCACAGAAAGCTACCAATTCTGCATTAGGATTACGCTTTACCATCTCAGCATGTCTCTTCCCAATATGTCCAGCGCCAATTACAGCAAATTTTATATTCTTCATCTAACTAGATTTCAAGACAAAGATAATCATTAATTTCTTGGAGAATCATTGAAAAGTATATACCCAAAATGAAAGAGAGCAGATATAGGTTCAGGTTTTCGCTCCAGATAATTCAATTGAAAAGACAAAGGTCCGATGGGGGTATGGACAATGACACTGGCTGATAATTGAGTATTGTCCTCCCGCTCATCTTCAACAACAGCCTTATTATAACCATTAGATAAATATCGCTGCCAATTGTCCATTCTGTGGTATTCCAAACGAACATCAAATCGATTTTTCCAAGAAACCACAGCACCCATGCCCGCTGTAGTATAGACCAATCCTCTGAACTGAGGCATGAAAAAAGTACTCGCCTCAGGAATTGCGTTAAACTGCGCCATTTGAACCACTGTACCAATGTAGTTGTTGAACGCATCTTGATTGCTCCAAGCCCCTCCGATTTGGGTTAACCACGAGATATGCCTTGTCAATTTCCAATATTTCAATGCTGAACATTTTAGATCGATCCAATTGTGCCACAACTTTGTGCTGTCGCGCAGCGCGCTTGTTGAACCTGGAATGGTTAATTCTCTCCCGTATACATTCTTTAAACCAACCTTTACCAAAGACCCCTCATTGGCATACTGTTTCCTTGTAAGCGTGTTGTACTCCCATGAAAGTCGTTGCACCCAACCATCAAACTCTGTCACATCCGAAGTATCCACAGATAAAAACTGTCTCGTTTGATAGTACTTATCATACTGATGTGTGTATGCACTTTGAAGGTGAATAACGGAATGTTGCGTGGGTGACAACTTAACCTTAGCCTGAAAAAACATTTCATTAATCAAAACGAAAGAGGGTTTAACGTCCTCAAAAAATGCTGAAACACTGCGGTAGTAATCCCAACGATTTTGAACAAATTCCATTGAAATCGAAGATGGGAAACGAAATGACCTTGTTGACCAATGCGCGCCAATTAGAGCAGAAGCGTAAAATTTCCCAAAATAGCTATTTCCATATAGCGATGCATCTCTGTTTTTCAAAAGGTAATATTGAAATGCAATCATACCTGTATTGATTGATCGTGAAGAAAAATTCCCACCCATGGTAACCAAAGCAGGCAATTCCTTCTTCACTTTGAATCGCAATAGATAACCATCCCCCCCGTTCAAAGTGGTATCCGCCGTGCTCAATGGAAACACCTTGTGAATCCGCTGATCACGCCACAATGCGTAGTAACGATTCTCCAACTGCTTAAAATCCACTTTTGACAACCCCAAAGTAATACCCTTCACCATTCGCTGAGATTCACTTTGGTCAAGACCTTCAATTTCAATTTTAGTTACCACTTCAGGAACTTGCTTCGCTAGAAA
>CANGVU010000143.1 GCA_947457325.1 Flavobacteriales bacterium
GGATTTTGATTTTTCTCAAATTCAGCCACTACCGCATCCGTCAGTGGGTGTTGCGCCCAACCGGCAGAAATGATCAATCCTAGGATTGCAACAAGGAATGAATGTTTCATTGATTGACGCGCCATTGCATGATTTTTATTCCGGGTTGTATTTGGTCTTCGTTCATCGCCACTTCATTGAGTTCATACCGGACACTTCCATTGACCGACTTGAAGTTGATATGGGCGCCACTGGATAGCGCACCTTCCCAATTGCTTACCATCAAGGTAGATTTTTCTTTGAGTATTTTTTGAATCTGGCCCCAATCATTCCTTTTTGTCTTGTCTACAAAGACCAAATGGGTATTGGCGGGAATGCTCTGCGCATTGGTGGTTTGTACTACCTCAATGGGTTGCAAACCGATGGTTTGGTTTTTGTATTTGGATACAAAATGGGTATAGACCGCTTCATTGCCAATGATGACAATTTTGAAGCTCCCTTTTTTCATGGAGCTGGGCCATTGGTTGTTATTGGCGAATTGATACAAGAAGTTGGCTTCCATCATCGCGCGGGTATCGCTCTCATCAATTTTTTGCGCCAATAGTCCAAAGGAGATGAAGATCCCCAGCAACACCAATGATAGTTTAAGAATGGTCTTGGACATGATACGAAAATAGGGGCCTAAGCCCCTAAATTTCAATGCTGAAGAGTCATTCCATAAACGATGGAATGTTAATTCAATTACTTGCCGTTTCCTTCGTTCACCGCAACGGTTTCCAAATCTCGGTCAAATAAGTAAAGGCTGCTTTTCTCGTCTCCCAAGAGGTGCAGACGGTCTAGAATGTTGCGGGCCAGGGTTTCTTCTTCTATCTGTTCAGAAACGTACCACTGCATAAAGTTGTGTGTGGTGTAGTCTTTTTCTTTCAAGCAAACGTCCACCACTTTGTGAATTTCCATGGTTACTTTTTGTTCATGATTGAGCAATGCTGTGAAAACATCCTTGAGATTTTTGTAAGGCAATGCGGGTTTCCCAATAGCTGGGATGATGGAGTTTCCGCCACGGTCATTGACAAACTTGACCAGTTTTAACATGTGCATTCTTTCTTCATCGCTGTGCGCGTATAAGAATGCAGCAGTTCCTGGAAAACCTTGGCGCTCGGCCCAAGTGGCCATGGCCAAGTAGGTATGGCTGCTCTCTGCTTCTACCAAAATTTGGTCGTTCAGGGCTTTTTCTACTTTTTTATTGATCATGTTTTTTTTGTAAAGTTAATATTGAGTTGTCGGCATTCTGCTCAACAAAGGTTAATTCTTATTGTTATAAAATCTTTGGATTGAAAATCCCTTCGGTATTTCAGCTCCTTTTGTCAAATACTCTATGAGGTAATGCGCCATGAGTGGGGCTTGTAACACTCCTTTGGTTCCTAAGCCATTGAAGATGCCATACTGAGGTTGCTGTGGCAACGTCCCAATGATGGGGTTCCTGTCTATAACAGTGGGGCGCAATCCTACTTGAACACTTTCCACATTTAATGCAATGGGCAGATGTTCCCTCAATTTTTTCGTCAGTTCATCCACAATGTTATTGTCCACTGTGGTATCGGATTTCTCCCACTCATA
This sequence comes from Flavobacteriales bacterium, assembly GCA_947457325.1. GTDB lineage: Bacteria > Bacteroidota > Bacteroidia > Flavobacteriales_D > Sanyastnellaceae > CAMCTV01. The sequence continues at coordinate 1,597 of CANGVU010000143.1, forward strand.
ACTGGATCCAACGCGCAGTCTATGGTTATCTGTTGGTATGGCAAAGTTGCCATAATGTACAATGTGTTGCGGGATGGTTTGATCTGTTTTTATCGCCAATACATGTCCTTTGTTAGGAATGATTCGGATGTTGTGGAACACTTCAGGCAATGCGGCCAAACCGGTGCAAAAAATGATACGGCTATAGGTTTTCTCCGCTTCTTCATTTGCTAATCGTTCTGCAATTTCATTTTTACCCAGATTCAAATATTGTTTGCTTTTTTGAAAATGTTTTCGTGTGTTTTCCAAAAATTTGGGAACATTGAGCCAGCCTGATGATAGCACTCTTCCGCTTTGAAAAGTCTGTTGCCAGAGCGGTAGCTTTTCTTCAGGTGTCCCTAATAAATGTTCGTATTTGGTTAAGATGGATTTCATGTCCCAATCCCTTCCGTATTGGGCGTCTGGGAATATCCGGTGAATAGGGGAGTGGTGAAAACTCGTTGACTCCAATATCTCATTGCTTCTTTCGAAAAAGGTTGTGCAATGATGCAACAGATCATGGATGTGTTCCGGTGCAGTTATCCGCTTAAACGAAACGGGATTCCACAATCCCGCAGCGTATTTCGATGAACAGTATTGCATTTCATCGTTCCAAATTTCGAATTCAATTCCCTGGTGTTGGCATTGGAGGGCGAGCACACTTCCGGCCAAGCCCTGCCCAATGATCAACCATTTTTCGCTCATTGAATGACGTTGAGACGACGTCCAATTTTGGTAAAGGCAGAAACGGCACGGTCTATATGTTCTGGCTCATGAGCCGCAGACAATTGAACCCTAATACGCGCTTGTCCTTTGGCTACTACGGGATAGAAAAATCCAATGACGTAAATGCCCTCTTTTAATAATGCATCGGCAAAATCTTGTGCCAACTTGGCGTCATACAGCATCACCGGAACAATGGCCGATTCGCCGTCTTTGATGTCAAATCCTGCGGCTTTGATGCCAACTTTGAAACGTTGAATATTGTTCTCCAATTTGTCGCGCAATGTTGTCGTAGAGGACAATAAGTCAAATACCGCAATGGATGCACCAACAATACTTGGAGCCAAACTGTTGGAGAACAAATAGGGTCTACTTCTTTGACGAAGCATCTCGATGATTTCTTTTTTGCCTGTTGTAAATCCACCCATAGCTCCTCCAAGGGCTTTGCCCAAAGTACCAGTGATGATATCCACTCTTCCCAATACATTGCGCAATTCAATAGATCCCCTTCCGGTAGCACCGATGAATCCAGTTGCATGGCATTCATCAACCATCACCATTGCGCCATATTGTTGAGCCAAATCACAAATTTTATCCAATTGGGCTACATAGCCATCCATTGAAAAAACGCCATCTGTAACGATGAGTTTGAATCGTGCGTTGGAAGCGGCTTTGAGTTGGGTCTCCAAGTCTTCCATGTTGTTGTTTTTGTATCGGAAGCGTTGTGCTTTGCACAATCTCACGCCGTCAATGATAGAGGCATGATTCAATTCATCACTGATGATGGCATCTTCTTCTCCCAATAACGGTTCAAAAACGCCACCATTGGCGTCAAAGGCCGCAGCGTAAAGAATGGTATCCTCCGTATGTAAGAATTCAGCAATTTTATGTTCCAATGTTTTGTGAATGTCTTGTGTACCGCAAATGAAGCGCACACTTGACATTCCAAATCCATGGGAATCGATGGCATCTTTGGCCGCTTGCACTACCATCGGATGGCTCGACAAACCCAAATAATTATTGGCGCAAAAATTCAAAACCTCATGACCTTCTGTTGTATTGATGACAGCATCTTGCGGTGTGGTGATGATGCGTTCGCGCTTGAAAAGCCCCGCTTCTTGAATGGCCGCTAATTCTTTGGCCAAGTGTTCTTGCATTGGATAACTCATGGAACAAAAATAAGGAATTTAAAGTGGAAAGAATGGAAGGAAAAAAGATGATGAATTAAATCATCAAAGTTTCGCAGGCTTGCTTGGCGGCTACCTGCTCTGCTGCTTTTTTAGAATTTCCGGTTCCGATACCCATGGAGCTTTGGTCAATTTTTACCGATATCGTGTACAAACTTGCTCCGTTGTTTTGTTGGTGAGAGATCACTTCAAAGGTCAATACCTTTTTATTTTTTTGACACCATTCGTGCAATCTGCTTTTGGCGTCCACTTCATCGTGTATGGTTTCTGTTAATCCGTATTGAATCAAGAATTTGAGCAAGATGCTTCGCGTATCATTGTACCCCTTGTCCAGGTAAATGGCCCCTACCAATGCTTCCAGCGCATTGCCCAACATGCTCTCATGGATTTCTTGGTTGCCCAATTCAACCTCAAGCATAGAACGTATGCCAATTTTTTCGCCTATTCGATTCAGGTTTTCTCTGCGCACTACCTTGCTCTTCATTTTGGTCAATTCACCCTCCGTTTGATTTTTGTAAGTATCAAAAAGATAATGGGCCAAAATGGAATCAAGCACGGTGTCTCCAAGAAATTCAAGTCGCTCGTTGCTTTGTTTGGTTTTTTTATTCTGTTCATTCAAGGATGAACTGTGTCTCAAAGCTTCTCGGTAGAGTTCAGGGGAGCGTGTAGAAATATGAAAGGCGCTTCGCAAGAAACCTTGAAGCGCCTTATCTGATTTTTTAAAAAGTAGAATATCGACTATCCTTCCCATTTTTTGAATACTGCGGACGTATTGTGTCCACCAAATCCAAAGGTATTGCTCATGGCTACACGAACTTCGCGGGCTTGGGCTTTATTGAAAGTGAAATTCAATTTGGGATCTAACTCAGGATCGGGGTTTGCAAAATTGATGGTCGGAGGAACGATGTTGTTCTTCACTGCCATGATGGTAGCAATGGCCTCAATGGCGCCAGCAGCTCCCAACAAGTGACCCGTCATAGATTTGGTACTGGAGATATTCAAATTGTAGGCATGTTCTCCAAAGACATGTTGGATAGCCTTGGCTTCTTGCACATCACCCAAAGGAGTTGAAGTACCATGAACATTGATATAATCAATTTCCTCTGGTTTGATTTCAGCATCTTCTAAAGCGGCGCGCATAACATTTAATGCACCCAATCCTTCTGGATGGGGAGCTGTAATGTGATAAGCGTCTGCGCTCATACCTCCGCCGATAACCTCGGCGTAAATATTTGCACCTCTCGCCAAAGCATGATCCAGTGATTCCAAAATCAAACAGCCACCTCCTTCACCTAAAAC
>CANGVU010000144.1 GCA_947457325.1 Flavobacteriales bacterium
CAAAAGCCACACTTGTGTCCCGTGAATTCTTCCAAAAGCACATTCTTTTGGATATTGTCCGCAAATACAAAAGTAGGAGCTGGACCATACACTTCATCTTTATATCGGTATTTCACCGCGCTCACTGGTGTTTCAATCTTATCACAAGACGACCAAATCAAAGCGCTTAAAATAAAAAAACTGAGAATCTTTTTCATGATTAAAAACTACTGGTAATACTGATTTCGAATCCATTGGTAGCGGGTACAGCTCGACAAACTCCACCTATACAAAACACACCCTCACGGCGTTTACCATATCCCAATGTTACACGGTGTGGTCCATTGATATAACCTACCGTTCCAAAAAGATAATTGATTTTCTTAGCCTCCACAGGATTTCCGCTGTTGTATTGATTGACAACGCCCAAAGTCCAATGGGGGCTTCTCGTGTACTCTACTACGATAGTCTCCCAATTGCCTTTATCTTGTTTTGTCGTCATCTGCTGCATCTCAAATCGGATATTGTCTTTCTTGGATATCTTATATCCCAATTCCAAAACGTGAATATTGGCATACAACAAACCTTTGAAATCGCTTGTTACCGGCGTCACAAGAGTATTGAATTCCATGTAATAAAACGTATACATCGCCTGAAACTCTTTGGTTAACTTGCGCTTGAATTCAATATTGAAATCACGAACGTATTTGGTTTTTCCAAAACCAAGGGAATTCAATTCATAAGATTCTGTATACGCATCAATTCCTGTCAATTGTGTTGTATCCAAACAATTGGCTGCAGCATAACTAGCAGTAATTTGTGTTCCATACTTACCACCTAACTTGCTCCCTTTGGGAATGGTATAAAAGGCCTCCAACATAAAGCTAGCCTCACCTGTAAATGGAGTGGCGTAAGGATAAAGCGTAGCTGCCAGATTATAAGTATGTTGCTTGGTTATTGCAGGCGTATAATTCAACGGAACATCAAACAATTTCAAATTGCGATCTCCACGGAAACTCAAATTGTCAATGCTCTTGGCCATAATATTAAAACCCATTCCTTTCTTGCTGTACGAAGAATTGACAAAAATTCCTTGACCTTCTTTGTAAATGTATCCATTGTCTGCGCTGGGATCATTGATTTTTCTGGCATACTCACCTGAAAGCATCCAACCTCCACGTTGTAATAAAATTCTACCTGAATACATGGCAACATTATCAGGAATAGTAAATACCAAACTGTCTACGAATCTGCTTCCACCCTCCTGGTAACGACTGACGAAATTTCCACCAATGGTTATCTTGGTTTTTGCCGACATCCATTTTTTATTCAAATCATTGATCACAATTTCTCCATCTACCCCTCTGATAATTCCATCCGCATGAATGATTTGATTGTCAAAATCCAAACGCTGGCGACCAAAAACACCTTTCAAAGCAATTCCCTTTGCAGGTCTAAAAACCACTCTAGCTCCATCCATGGCGTTGTCTATTCCCAAATTGGGCTCCCAATATGTTCTGAGTGTCAAACCATTTCCAAATTGCTCATAGAAATTTCCAATGGTGATTTCAAAAGTTGAATCAGCATAGGTCAAATAGCGATTCCCTATACCTGTACCCTTGTAACGGTTCTGTGCACTATACCCTTGTAAAGCGTTTTGATAGGTCTCCAATCGCCATCCCGCTGTGACATTGCCGTATGTATAAGTGAAATTTCCAAATCCGTTCATGGCCGCCTTGGACGGAGGAACAGTTGCGTTAATTAAACTATCTGCACTGTATTGTTGTGCAATGAATTGAAAATTCCCTCTGAGAATTCCTTGCTTGGGTTGTTCCTGTGCCCATGTTGTCAAAGAGCACAACAACAATAAAGCCCCTGTAATTCGTTTCATGTTCAAATATAAGTCTTAGTTGTTACCGATGAGTTCTTGTTCGATATGCTTCATGCGTTGTTTCATCTCTGCTACCTGTTGGTAATAGTGCTCCCTTCCTTTAAATTCATCCTTCATGCTGAAATAAAATTTGATCTTAGGCTCTGTTCCACTTGGTCGAGCAGAGATAGTAGAACCGTCTTCCAGTATAAACTGGAGTACATCGGACTTCGGTTGCTGAAGAGCATAAGTTGTACCATCAGACAACGTAGCTTTCTGCAATTGGTAATCGCGTAGCTCCACCACAGCCTTTCCGCCTAAAGATTTAGGGGCATTGGCTCTGAAATTGCTCATCATTGCTTTTATCTTCTGAACACCATCCAATCCCTTGAGTGTGATGGATACCAGTTCTTCATGGTACAAACCATACTGCGCATATATTTTCATGAGCAAATCCCAAAGACTGCTGCCGTTGGCCAAAGCATGTGCTCCAGCCTCGCTCAAGGCCGCTGCGGAAATTACCGCATCCTTGTCACGAACGTCATCGCCAATTAGATAACCGTAACTCTCCTCTCCACCTACCAAAAATTTTTCCTTTCCCTCACGTTCTCTAATCACTGCAGCAATGTATTTGAATCCCGTGAGCGTTGAGTAACAAGGAACGCCAAAGGAGGTAGCGATATCTTCTATCAATGTCGAGGTGACAATGGTACGTGCAGTGAAATAAGGAAGGCCTGAAGGATGGATTTTTCCTTTTTGTTTCAATTGATGATAGGCCAATAAAGCACCTGTCTGATTGCCATTGAGCAAAGCCATTTGTCCTGTATGGTCTCTCACACACAATCCCACGCGATCCGCATCAGGATCTGTGCCCAGTACCCATGCAGCATTGGTTTGTTCTGCCAACGCAATGGCCATGGCCAAAGCTTCTCTTTCCTCAGGGTTGGGAGATTTCACCGTAGGAAAGTTGCCATCCGGTTTGGCTTGCTCTTCCACCACATGTAGATTCTTAAAACCCATGCGCTTCAAAAGCGGCGGTACCATCGTAATTCCTGTGCCATGAATAGAAGTGAACACAATTGGGGTATCAGCTACCTTGTCAATGGCCTCGGAATTTTGAACCAAAGGCAGCATGGCATTCAAATAATTTTCGTCCCATGATGCATCCAAAATATGGAGCAAACTATCGTTGCCATTAAATACAACATCATTGAAAGAGGCCACCTGACGCACACAATCAATGATCCCCTTGTCCTGAGGTGGTACCACTTGCGCCCCATCTTGCCAATACACTTTATAACCGTTGTACTCGGGAGGATTGTGCGATGCAGTGACAACGATACCTGCCTGGCATCCAAGGTTTCGCACCGCGAAAGACAACACAGGAGTGGGTCGCAAAGCGTCAAACAAGTACACTTCAATACCATTTCCAGTAAGGACATCAGCTGCTGTTCTCGCTAAGGTGTCGGATTGATTTCTGCTGTCATAAGCGATGGCCACTTTGGCCGGACCTTGAACCTCACGACGAATATAATTGGCCAAACCCTGAGTGGCTGCGCCTATCGTGTAGCGGTTGATGCGCATCGCGCCGATGCCCATAACCCCTCGCAGTCCACCGGTACCAAATTCTAAATCTTGATAAAAAGCTTCTTGCAAGGCTGTTCCATTTTCCGCCATTAAAGCCTTTACTTCATTTTGGGTAGCTTCATCTACCGCATTCACCAGCCACGTGGCTGCTCTCTCCATTGCATTCATTGTGCATCTTTCTTTTTGTCCCAACAATGTTCCAGTTGCTTCATCCAAGAGGCGGGAACGATTCCGGTTTTGGATTGGAACAAAGTATTGTCCAATTTGGAGTAGGAAGGTCGTTTGGCCTTTTGAGGAAAAGCATCACTGCTAACGGGAGACAAGTTAATAGGAATTTGGGCTAGATTAAAAATTTGCTGCGCAAAATCATACCATGAACCAATGCCCTCGGGGCTGTAATGCATGAGTCCATGCACATTGCATTGTCCATTAAAATGCAACAACAAGGCCTGGTAAATGTCTTGGGCCAAATCGTCAACAAATGTGGGGCTACCGAGTTGATCATTGACCACATTCAAATGATCTTTTGTTGCTCCCAATGACAACATGGTTAAAAAGAAGTTTTTTCCTCGGTTCCCATACAACCAAGACACCCGAAAGATGGAATGCTGAGGAAAAAGTCGCTGAACAACGCCTTCACCAGCCAGTTTGGAACGACCATAGGCGTTTAGCGGAGCGGGAGTATCGTGCTCATTGTAAGGTTCTTTTCTTGAGCCATCAAAAACATAGTCGGTAGAAAAATAGATGAGCCAAGTTTTTGAAGCATCAATGCATTGTGCCAAACTAATGAGGCTTGTGGCATTGATGAAAGTGGCTTGGTCCTCTTGCTCCTCCGCAAGCTCCACATTGGTATATGCCGCTGCGTGGAAGATGATATCAAAGGTATTTTTGGCGAAATAGTTTTGAATACTTTCCAGATTGCTCCAGTCGAGTTCGCTGCGCGACGGGGTGGCGATGATTCCATCCCAATTGCTGCGTTTGAGCAACTCAGCAAAAGCAAACCCCAACTGACCAGAGTACCCAGTCACCAAAATCGATTTCATGATTCGAAGATAGTGAAAGGGGGAATTTATTCAATGAAGACCTAATCTTTGAGACAACGGATATTCATACCGTTCATTAAAGAACCTGTAGCCCCACGATAAATATCTGAACCTGCTATTCTTCTGAACCATAAAGCATTTGATCCAAATGTCGAATTCGTCCACCAATAGGCCTGTCCCCAGATATACCAATGACCATGAATAGTATATGCCCCACCCGGTAACCCGTTAAACCCTGCGCTATTCGTATACTCCGCCATGGGAATCTCCCACAATAACTGACTTCTAAGGAATTCACCTTCATTAATCCCTCTTCCCCCATTTTGTTG
>CANGVU010000145.1 GCA_947457325.1 Flavobacteriales bacterium
CAACATCGACTGTACGTCCTTATGCCACAAAGAGTTTGAGTTCCGGTGAGATTCGTGTTTATTTCAATCGTCAAGTGGACACTACATACGCATCAGGCGAAAATGCTCTGACTATTGGCGCAGGTTCCAATGATAGCATTGCAGCCTACATCAGCAGAGCGCAACAATCAGTGGATATTTCTATTTATAATTTTACGGATGATGCTGTTATAGCTAATGCTATCAATGCAAGACATGAAGCTGGCGTTCAAGTAAGGATAGTTGCTGATGGGAGCACAGCAATGATGGGATTGAGTTTGTTGAACCCAGCTATTCCTGTAATCGAACGCGTAAACACTACAGGGACAGGTTTGATGCACAATAAGTTCATCGTTATTGATCCAGATGATGTGGACAATGCTTGGGTATGGACAGGTTCTATGAACTGGACGGACAACAACTTATACAACGATTACAACAATATCATCATTTTCCAAGATCAAAGTATCGCGCGTGGTTATCGCTTAGAATTTGAAGAAATGTGGGGTGGTAGTGGTCCAAATCCTGGAAATCCCACTGGTGTTTTTGGAGCTGCCAAATCAGCCAATACACCAACTGAATACGTTCTTGGTCCAGATAATATTCGTGTTGAAAGTTATTTTTCTCCTACCGATAATGCTAATGGCGCTATTATCCGTTCCATGCAAACCACAGATGCCAATTTGGATTATGCAGTTTTAGCCTTCACCAGACAAGACATTGCTGACGCAATTATTGCAGAAGATGATTTATTTTTGGTTTTGGTGCGTGGTATTATTGAACAAACGTCAGATCCAGCATCCGAGTTTGGCTACCTGCAAACAGCTGGTCAGGATGTTCGATCTCATGAGGGTATTTCTTATGATCTTCACCATAAGTATTTGGTTGTGGATCACAGCAATTTGGATTCTGATCCTCTTGTGCTTACGGGCAGTCATAACTGGAGCTCTGGAGCACAGACAACCAACGATGAGAATACTGTTATTGTTCATGATTCTCGAGTTGCCAACTTGTATCTTCAAGAGTTTATGAATCTATGGGGAACAGAGCCTGCTTCGGTAAATAATATTGAAGGTGCCGATGGAAAAATTTATCCCAATCCTGCAGAGAGTCAATTGTGGATTGCACTGCCAAAGAATGTTCAAAGTGCCATTGTTTATGTATACAATCAATCGGGTCAGATGGTTGATGAATTCTCAGTTACTCAAGGTCTAAAGTCAATTCAATTGGATAATTTAAGCAGTGGTGTTTATCACTTCCAAGTTGTAAGTGATAAGCAATCATGGAATAAGAAAGTGATGGTTCATTAGTATTTGTGTTATTTCTTAGAAGAAAAAGGGGCTAGCCCCTTTTTTTTATGTATAAAAAGTTTAACTTTGTATCTATGAAACATACCCTACTCATTATCTTTTCGTTGTGCTCTGGATTATTGATGGCTCAAGCTCCAACATCTATTCCATTCCAAGCCGCTGCCAAGAGTCCAGATGGATATGTTTTTATATCTCAGAATTTATCCGTCAATTTTAAACTGAGATCAAATAGTGCAACAGGAAATATTGTTTTTGAAGAGAATCATAACTTGTTGTCCTCTACTTTAGGATTATTTTCAACTAATATCGGTCAAGGTAATTTGGTTTCGGGCAGTTTGAATCCATTGGCCAATTCCGACAAGGACTTTTTTTTGGAGGTGAATATGACCATTGGGGCAGTTACTTATCCTCTAGGTGTCAAAAAATTGAATCCAGTCCCGCACGCTAAGTATGCCAATGGTGAACGTTTTAGAATAAGTGAGTCGGGTGACACTTTATTTAAAGGGAAAAATACCGGAATTGTGATTCCTGGAATCAGCGGTGCGAATAATTAATTCCACCTTAACTTCTTAATAATTATTTTTATTATTCTATTCTTGTCGTGACTTCGATAATAGTTTCGAAGTATGAAAGTTCATTTAATAGCAATTGGCGGAAGTGCTATGCACAATTTGGCCATCGCCTTGTCCGATAAAGGTTATTGTGTTTCAGGAAGTGATGATGAGATTTTTGAGCCCAGCAAATCACGTTTAGCGAAAAAAGAATTGCTACCAAATTCCTTAGGATGGGACCCGTCTAGAATTCATAGCGGTTTGGACGCTGTTATTGTCGGTATGCATGCTAGAGCTGACAATCCTGAACTTTTAAGAGCGCAAGAATTGGGACTGAAAATTTATTCTTACCCAGAGTATATTTTTGAACAAACCAAAGATAAAAAGCGCATTGTTATCGGGGGAAGTCATGGTAAAACTACCATTACCTCCATGTTGTTGCATGTGTTTAAACAGAACGAAATTGCTTGTGATTTCATGGTTGGTGCGCAATTGGCCGGATTTGATTGTATGGTCAAGTTAACTGAAGATGCGGAGTATGTGGTACTTGAAGGAGACGAGTATCTGTCATCGCCCATAGATCTTAGACCGAAGTTTCATCTTTACAAACCACATATTGCTTTGATTAGCGGTATCGCCTGGGATCACATCAATGTTTTTCCAACCTTCCAAAATTACATTCATCAGTTTGATGTTTTCATTGATTGCATCGAGCCAAATGGAGCTTTGATCTATGCCAATGAGGATCCAGAGGTAGTTAAACTAGCGCAAAAGCCAAGACACAGAGATATCAAAACCTTTGGTTATGGGCCACACTCAAGTCGAGTTGAAAATGGAGTGACTTACTTAGAAACATCATCGGGTTGGCTCCCGATAAGGGTTTTCGGGCATCATAATTTGCAGAATTTAAATGGAGCCATGCAGATTTGTAAAATGGTTGGAATCACTGATGATGCATTTTATTCCGCCATTGCAACTTTTGAAGGAGCCTCTAAACGCCTAGAGATTGTGGCGCGGAGAAACCAAGGAATTGTCTTTAAGGATTTTGCACATTCACCATCCAAGTTAAAGGCAACAAGCTCTGCTGTAAAAAGACAGTTCCCTCAACACCGCATTGTGGCTTGTATGGAATTGCATACATTCAGCAGCCTTAATTCCGCTTTTTTGGAACAATATGCGCACAGCATGGATGAGCCGGATGTGGCCATTGTATACTTTAATCCGCATACCATCGAACACAAGCGATTGGAACCTATCAGTGTAGATGATGTCAAAAAAGCATTTCAGCGTGAAGATTTAATCGTACTAACGGATGCCAGTTTAGTGGAGATGATTTTAATGGAGAGTGATTGGGAAAAAACGCATTTGCTTTGGATGACCAGTGGAAATTTCGATGGCCTAGACATTGCTGATTTGGCATTGCGTTTACCAATGAATTAATCATTATCTTGGGACGATGAAAGTCTCCAAAGTTATGGTGTCTGGATGTTTTGACACTTTGCATCCTGGTCATATTGCATTTCTGGAAAGTGCTGCGCAATTTGGTCAACTGTATGTATGCATTGGCAATGATGACAATGTCCTCAAATTAAAAAGCAGGTCCACTTATTTTAATGAACAGGAAAGAGCCTATATGATAAGCGCGCTTACTGTCGTTCATCAAGTCAGAATTAGCAAAGGGAATGGACAGTTGGATTTCATTGAAGAACTCAATGAAATCATGCCGGATATATTTGTTGTGAATGAGGATGGTCATAGCGAAGCAAAAAGAGAATTCATAGAATCCAAAGGGGTATCGTATAAGATTTTAAGTAGGACGCCCAAAGCGGGTATGCCATCAAGATCCACGACTCAATTCAGGACTGAAACGGAGATGCCATTTCGAATAGATTTGGCAGGTGGATGGTTGGATCAACCATTTGTCAGTGCTTATGGATCGGGGCCGGTTATTACCATATCCATCTTGCCGACGGTCAATTTTAATATGCGCAGCGGCATGGCTTCAAGTACCAGAAATACAGCCATGTCAATGTGGGGAAAACAACTGCCAAATCAAGATAAGGAACAAATGGCAAAGCTGCTTTTCGCCGCAGATAATCCCCCAGGAAAAAAGAATGTTTCTGGTTCTCAAGATGCCATTGGTATTGTGTTTCCCGGATTGAATAAATTGGATTATGATAGTGAATATTGGCCACTTCAGATTTCATCAGTTTTGGATGAAGATATTTTATCTTGGTTGGAAAGTCATTTGTTTTTAATACCAATAGGTCCCAGAGAAGATAAGTTTGAGGTTTTGGATGAAATGAATCTTGATTCAATAGGCGTTATGAATTTGGCAAATGCGGCCGAGGAGGTTTGGTCTTGTATTCTAAGCAAAGACTTGATGGGTATGGGTAAGGCAATGACGGCATCTTTCAGAGCACAGTGTCAACTTTTCCCCTTGATGACCAATGAAAAAGCTGAAGCCATTTTAATGCCTATCGCATCAAATATTTTAGGTTATAAAATTTCCGGGGCAGGCGGCGGTGGATATTGGGTAGTTGTCTCAGAGTTCAAAATGGATTCATTTATCTCAATCAAAATTAGAAGGTGATGAAGCAAAATAAAACACTTTTTGTAGCTCTGGTCTCATTGTTTTTCTTGTGGGCCTTGGCGCACAATTTGAATCCCATATTAATTGCAAAATTGCGACAGTCGTTTCAATTAACGGACACCAAAGCCATGTTGGTGGATAGCGCGTTTTATATCGCATACTTTATTATGGCCTTGCCCTCTGCTTACTTGATTGAGAAAATGGGTTATCAAAAGACTATCATGTTGGGATTGGCTTTGTTTGCAATGGGCATTTTGGGATTTGTGCCAGCATCATTTCTACATTCGTATGTGTTTTTTCTGGGTGCATTATTGTTAATCGGTTTGGGAATC
>CANGVU010000146.1 GCA_947457325.1 Flavobacteriales bacterium
CTTTTGAGCAATGTAATTGAAAAAGCTTACCAAATCAGTATTAGTCAAGTCTTTCAATACAACCATCACTTGCTGCATGTTGTCCGCTCTGAAAAGAATGAAGCAAAAAGAGATGACCCAAAAGGTGAGCAATACAGATAATCCATGGTACAACTTACCAAAACGCTCGGCCTGTGTCGCTCTCCATTCTTTTGTAAACAATTCAAATATCAAAATCGCCGCCTGCACCACTCCAAACCATACAAAGGTCATGTTGGCGCCATGCCAAATACCACAGATGACAAAGGTGATGCCTATGGCATAGACAACAGCCCACCTCTTCCATTTCTTTTTACTGAACAACAATGGCGTATAAATGTAATCGCGCAACCAACCAGAAAGCGACAAGTGCCATCTCCTCCAAAAATCAGTGATGTTCGCCGCTTTGTAAGGAAAGTCAAAATTCTCTGGCAGCTGAATTCCCAACATTCTAGCTGAAGCAATGGCCATGTCTGAGTAGGCTGAAAAATCTGCATACAATTGAACAGTATACATTACCAAGGCAAACAACCAAACCCAAGTACCCATGGAACCTGCACCTGCGTATACTTCATCTACATAATTTCCCAAGCGATCAGCGATGACAAGCTTCTTCAATAATCCCCAAACAAATAGTTGAATGGCCCATCGGTAATCTTCAAAATGTGGCGTTGCAATGTTTGACCACTGCGGCATCATCTCCTTGGATCGCCCAATCGGTCCAGACTGTATCTGAGGAAAGAAAGAAACAAACAAGGCATACTTTCCCAAGTGCATTTCAGGTTTTCTGATTTTGTAGTAAACATCAAAAACATAACCCATGCTTTGAAAAGTGTAAAATGAAATTCCCAAAGGCAAAATCAACAATTCCCAATCATTCCATGGTCCGCGGTGCAACAATGCATTCACACCCTGCATCAATCCATTGAAAAAACCCAGATATTTGAATACGCCAAGAATCATGATTTGACCGATAACCGATACCAATAACCAGCGGTATCGCCGAGTCATGTTGGCACTCTCCGCTATTTTCTGCGCGTTGTAATACGTAAACAAAATGGATCCCAACAACAGAACAAAGGCCTCAACTCCTGTCAAGGAATAAAAGAAAAAACTGGCCAACAACAGCGGCATCCATCGCCATTGCGCAGCGGTGAAACGCACCACCAAAATGGTGATGAGCATGAATCCTGCGTATGACCATGATTGAAATACCACCCTATGCTTCCAACTTTTGCATTAAAAGATCATACAAATCACCGACATCATTCATGTTCATCACCTCAAAACCCGTAATCTCCACTCCAAATTCATCTTCCATTCCTGAGATGATATCCAAGTGCGTGATGGAGTCCCAACCTGCGATGTCCTTGGCCGTTGTGCCGCGGTGAACAGAAATGCCATCGTTCTTAAATACTTTTCTAAACACACCATCTACGCGTGCCGTCAATTCTTCATTGCTCATGTCAAATAATTTTTTCTTATTGTCTGCTTATCGATTTTACCACTGGTATTGACAGGAAATGCATCGACCCCAAACACTTTTCGGGGCAACATGTAACCGGGCACTTTTATTCTCAATGCAGTCAACACTTCCTGTTCTTCAACATGTCCTTCCACAAAGGCGTAAAGTACAGTGACCTCATTTTCCTGATGGGCCAATACCACCGCGGCATCATGGCCAATACAAGCCCTCAAATGAAATTCTACTTCGCCCAATTCAACCCTAAAACCATTGACCTGAACCTGATTGTCTTTTCGGTTCACATACATGATTTTTCCCCAGGCATTTTTAAAAACGATGTCTCCTGTTTTGTACCAATGCGTGCCTTGTTCATCTTGAAACAATACCTCAGCTGTTTTTTCAGGTTGTCCCAAATAACCACCAAAAATCTGCGGACCGCCAATCCACAATTCACCCCGTTCTCCATCCACAACTTCCCTTCCCGAATCATCCACAACGCGCATCATTATAGTCTTCAAAGGTTGTCCGATAGGACAAAGTCCGTTTACCGTTTGCTGCTCAATGGTTTCATCCAAAGCATCTATCAACGACCAAACCGTACCTTCAGTAGGGCCGTAAGCATTGTCAACTGCTGAATTCACCGCACACGTTTTCCACTCTTGAACAACGGAATAAGGCAGTGCCTCACCCGTGAACAATGTTTTGCGCACCCATGGCTGCTCCATCTTGAGCATTTTCAATTTTCGCAAATAAAACAATGCGGATGGGGGCAAGGTTACAAAGTCTATCTGATGATCATGAATGGCTTTAAATGCCTGTATCGCAGTAATGCCGTTCAAATCCGCAACCACCAATTCGGCGCCTTGGGTCCATGCCAACAATATGCAAGCAATGGAAACGTCAAAGGACAATTCAAACGCTTGAAGAACTTTATTACCAGGAGCCAACGGATAGCGTTCCCACATATCCAGCATCAATGCCTTCAAATGAGCATGATCAATTGGAATTCCTTTCGGAACACCCGTACTGCCTGAGGTAAATAAGGTATAGGCCAAGGCCGATTCATGCACATTACCGTTTATCGCAACGCCATTTTCGTAAAACAATGGACTCAAATCAGGAACCAATTCCTTCATCTGCGGTCCACTGCTCTCCATACCAATCACATGGGTCAAGCCGCGCTCACGAACTATCTTCGACAAACGCTCTTGGGGAAACTTATGATTGATGGGAACATAGGCATTGCCGGACATCCAAATGCCCAAAAGTCCAGCATACATCTCCATCTGGTTATCGGTAAACAAACCAATGCTGGTTTGTGATAGACCGTTTGCCTGAATCAATCCTGAAACACATTTGGACTTTTGATACAACTCAGCATACGTCCAGCTTTGATTCCCCATCGTGAGGGCAATGGCATCAGGATGGCGATCAACAATTTGATGTATGTGCTGCTGTATGGTCATGGTCTGTGGCGAAGATAACAACTCCTGTTTTTTTCCACAACCGAAAACTATGCACCGAGGCAGGTTTATATTTGGGACATGAAATTGATCTCATTTAACGTCAACGGTGTTAGAGCCATTACCAAAAAGACTTTTGTGGATGATGTGCGCGCCATGAACCCCGATATCTTATGCTTGCAAGAAACCAAAGCCAACGACCAACAAACCGAGGAGGCCCTTCAGGCTTTTGATGAATATTTTATCTATACTTCCTCTGCTGTTCGTCCGGGATACAGCGGAACAGCGGTCCTCACCAAGACCAAGCCCATCTCCGTCACCTACGGTTTGGGGATAGAAGAACACGATCAAGAAGGTCGCAGTGTTATCGCAGAATACGAGAATTTCATCTTAGTGAATTGCTACGTTCCCAACAGCGGCAGTGAACTGGCACGTTTGGATTACAGAGAAAAATGGGACGCTGATTTGTTGGCGTTTTTGAAAAAATTGGAAGAAAAGAAGCCTGTTGTTTTTTGCGGCGACCTCAACGTAGCGCACAAAGCCATCGACTTGGCCAACCCCAAATCCAACTACAACAAGAGCGCTGGTTTCACCCAAAGAGAAATCAATGGCATTGAAAATCTACTGAATGCCGGATTTGTAGACACCTTCAGACATTTTTATCCTGAGGAGATCAAGTACTCTTGGTGGAGCGCCCGTTTCAATTCACGCGCCAAGAATGTAGGCTGGAGAATCGACTACTTCTTGGTGAGCGATTCATTCTAAGGCCTTTTGAAGGACCCTTTCATATTGAATGATGTATTTGGGTCTGACCATTGTCCCGTTGGCATTAAAATTTAAACTGTGTAATCAACGTCACTGAAATAACCGTTTTCCAAGCTTTCCTTTGCCCCATGAAAAATATTGCAGCCATCTTAACCCTTTTCGTAACGCTTGTCGCCTGTCAAAATTTCAATGGCCAAGCCCAAAATCCAGGAAGCAACTCACCCACTTCTGTGGATGCCAAAGCCTTTGCTGAATTGATCAAAACGAAGACTGACGGACAGTTGGTAGATGTGCGCACGCCAGGGGAATTTCAAGGCGGATACATTGCTGGCGCGATGAACTTGGACTTCAATGGCAGCGACTATGGGCGACAAGTGGCCGCATTGGATAAGAACAAACCCGTATTGGTGTACTGCTTATCAGGAGGTCGCAGTGCCAGCGCTGCCAAAGGAATGCGCAATGCTGGTTTCAAAGAAGTCATCGAATTGCAAGGTGGAATCATGGCTTGGAACAAAAACAATTTGCCTGTAGCAGGAGCGACCAATTCCAACAATCCAGGAATAACCGAAAGTGAATTCAACAGCTTGTTACAAAGTGCTCCTGTTGTAATGGTTGATTTTTACGCCCCTTGGTGCGCACCCTGCAAAAAGATG
The DNA here is from genome assembly GCA_947457325.1 of Flavobacteriales bacterium. Classification (GTDB taxonomy): domain Bacteria; phylum Bacteroidota; class Bacteroidia; order Flavobacteriales_D; family Sanyastnellaceae; genus CAMCTV01. The sequence goes on from CANGVU010000146.1 coordinate 4,365, forward strand.
AAACCCATCTTGGATGAAATTGAAAAAGAATACAACGGAAAAGTAACTGTGGTGCGCATCAATCAAGACGAGCACAAAGCACTTTGCAAATCCATGAACATCACCACCTTGCCTACCATTGCAGTATACAAAGGAGGAAAGCAATCTTTCAAGCACGAAGGGGTTATCGAGAAAACAGAATTGGTGAAGCAATTTTAATCATTTCCCAATTAAATCAGATTGATTAGGGTTATCAAAAATTATAACAACTAAATAGTTGTGTCTAATTCTTTTTGGTATAAACCTGAATTTTTTCTCTTTCCACAGCCGTCCTGGCAAATTCTTTAACATGACCCAACTCAACAAGATCAACTTTAATTTTCACTTTTTGGGATAAGTCAAATGACAATTGAATGAGGTCAAACATTGAGTAATTGAATC
>CANGVU010000147.1 GCA_947457325.1 Flavobacteriales bacterium
AATTGGAAATTCCCATTCCCAACGGACCACGTTTGGGTAATGAAGTAATTGAGTTTACAGGAGTTACCAAGGGCTTTGAAGACCGTATTCTTTTTGAAGACCTCAATTTCAAATTACCACCTGCAGGCATTGTAGGTGTTATCGGTCCAAATGGAGCCGGTAAAACCACCCTCTTCCGTCTCATCATGGAAGAAGAGCAAACAGACACAGGACAAATTAAAATTGGAGATACCGTTCAGATTGGCTACGTTGATCAACGACATAAAGAAATTGATCCCGAAAAATCAGTCTATGAAGTCATCTCAGGAGGCAATGAAGTGATTCAAATTGGTGGATCTACTATCAACTCCCGCGCATACTGCAGCAAGTTCAACTTCGCGGGATCTGATCAACAGAAAAAATGTGGTGTGCTATCAGGTGGTGAAAGAAACCGATTGCATTTGGCCATGACTTTGAAAACCGAAGCCAACGTATTGTTGCTCGATGAGCCCACGAATGACATTGACGTCAATACGCTTCGTGCTTTGGAGGAGGGTATTGAGAGCTTTGCCGGTTGTGCCGTGGTGATTTCCCACGACCGTTGGTTCTTGGATCGCATTTGCACACACATCTTGGCTTTTGAAGGAAATTCCGAAGTGTATTTCTTTGAAGGATCATTCTCTGAATACGAGGAGAACAAAAAAATGAGAAAGGGTGATGTTGGACCAACACGCATCAAATACAAAAAATTGGTTCGATAATGTTGTACCAAAGCATCATTAAGCCACTGTTCTTTAAAATGGACCCTGAGAAGGCCCATTACTTGGCCATGGACCTTTGGACCATTGCATCTAAAATACCTGGCGTTGGCTTTTATTACAAAAATAAAAACAAGCAGATCGCTCAGCCTACTCTTGTTGCTGGTATTGTATTTCCAAATAAAATTGGATTGGCCGCCGGATTTGACAAAAATGGGAAGTGGATGCATGAGCTGGCTTTACTAGGCTTTGGACACATTGAGGTAGGAACGGTTACACCACTGCCTCAACCTGGAAATGATAAACCACGTCTTTTTCGTTTGCCAAAGAACAACGCCCTCATCAACCGCATGGGGTTCAACAATGATGGCGTGGATGCCTTAGCGGAGCGATTAAAAAATCGTCCTCCAAATGTGGTCATCGGGGGCAATATTGGCAAAAACAAATGGACACCCAATGAGGAGGCCTACAAAGACTATTTGATTTGTTTTGAGAAATTGCATGGCCTGGTGGATTATTTTGTGGTCAATGTATCGTCTCCCAATACGCCAGGATTGCGAGCCTTGCAGGAGAAAGAACCATTGTTGCAGGTGCTCATGGGCTTGCAATTTCATGAACTGCAAAAAAAACAACCCATCCCCATCTTTTTAAAAATTGCACCTGACTTGACAGAGGAAGCTTTGGAAGACATCATCGATGTGGTAACCCAATCACAAATTGCAGGCATCATAGCCACCAATACAACCATTGACCGTCAGCAATTGTCTTATTCGCAAGCACACATTGAAAGCATCGGAGCTGGAGGTGTGAGCGGTGAACCCGTTAAACATAAATCTTTGCACATCATCCAAACCATCAAAGCAAAAAATCCAAATCTCACCATCATTGGTGTAGGTGGAATCTTTGATGCAGACGATGCCAATGCGTCCTTGAATGCGGGCGCCTCTTTGATACAAGTATATACAGGGTTCATTTATCAAGGCCCCCAAATTGCCCAACAAATTGGAAAAGGAATAGCGGCACAATGATTGATAAAAAAAAGTTAAGAAATTTTTGAATAACCTTTACTTAGATATTTTTAAGACCATGAAAAATATGAAATACGCTTGGATGCTACTCTTCTCATTGACAACACTTATTGTCAATGCGCAAAAAAGCAAATCGCCCTACACCATCAAAGGACATGTGGAAGGGTTGAAAGACACGTCTGTTTATTTGGCTCATTACTACGGCAAGCAGTTGTACTACAATGACACCGCCAGAGTGGACAGCAAAGGCAATTATCAATTTGAAGGAAAACCATTCGAGGAATGCGGAAAGTACGCTATGGTGTTTCCCGGTCCTCGTTATTTTGAATTCATGGTGGTTGAAGAAAACATTGAATTCTGGTCCACACCAGATGCCGACCCTACCAAAATCAAAGTGATTCAATCTGAAACCAATAAGAAGTTTTTTGATTTCATCAAGTTCATAAATGACAAAATCAGAATGCGAACGCCCATTGAGGCTTGCATCAACGATAGTCTCAAATCAAAAGAAGACAAAAAACCTTGCTATGACGAATTGGAAATACTGAACAATCAGGTTAATGACTACCAGTGGAACATCATCAACCAAGACCCCAACAACCTTTTCAGCAAGTTTTTAAAAATGGGTATGGATGTCAAAATTCCAGATGCTCCAGCAGATTTAGCAGATGATAAAAAACAATTGTGGCAATACATCACCTACCGCAACATGTATTGGAACAATACAGATTTGTCTGACAGAAGAATCGTCAGAGACCAACTTTTCCACCGCACATTAGAAAATTATTTGACCAAGGTCGTTCCGCAAATTCCCGACACCATGTTGACCGAAGTCAATAAATTAATTGCAAAGACAGAAGGCAACCCAGATGCATTCAAGTACATTACACACCAAGCCACTTACCTGTCTGAGACCTCAAAAATCATGTGCATGGACAAAGTGTTTGTCAATTTGGTGGACAACTACTATTTATCAGGAAAAGCCACATGGGCCAGCGAGAAAAACCTCAAAGACATGAAAGACGCGGCAGACAAGAAACGCAATTGTCTTTGCGGATCCATTGCGCCGGACATTATCCTATTGGATACCACGGAGCAAAAGTGGATTTCCATGCACAAGAACAGAGGCAAGTACACCCTTCTGGTAATTTGGGAAAGCAATTGTGGACATTGCAAAAAAGAAGTGCGTGAATGGTTAGAGGTATACCATAAATGGAAGGACAAAGGTTTCGTTGTGTACGCCGTTGGAAATGATTTAGAAAACGATGGGTGGAAGAAGTTTGTTCGTGAAAAGAAATTGGATTGGATCAATGTCAGTGATACTAAAGAAATCATGACCAATGAAGCAGCCACAGCACTCATCAGCCAGGGTAAGACGTCTTTATTGAGTTTGAATTATAGAACAACATGGGATGTATCCTCCACACCGAAAGTATATCTGATGGATGAAAACATGAAGATTATTGCTAAGAGTATTGGGCATGAGCAGATTGACGCGTTTTTGGCGCATTTGATTGACGGAAAAGAATTGGATACAAAGAGCCTTAAGAATGAAGATTACGAAGATGAGCACGCTCCACAACCCAAAGGGAAAAAAGCGGGAAAATAATCCTATATGAATTTAGATTTATTAGAAAAAGGAATGGGCGTCAAGGACGCCTTTTCTTTTGGACAACAAGCGGCAAAAGATCGAAAGTTCTTTGACTCTATGTTTCAAATAGCCATGAGCAATGATAAAAAATCGGACCGTGCTGCCTGGGTAATTTACAAAGCTGTACTAGAATGTGATTGCGCCTTTGCCATGGAATACAAACTCCCATTAATGGATGGATTGATTCAAAAGGCACTATCCCCTGCTGCCCACCGCGAACTACTCAAGGTGTTGCTTAGTTTAAAACCAGAGAAGGAGGACAACTTTGGTCTATTATTCGACAGGGCCAAGGATTGGATGTTTGATGTGCAGGCTGAGGCTGCCATAAGATATGCATCACTCAACGTTATTGAATTGGCCGGTAAGACCTATCCAGAAATGATTCCTGAGTGCTGGGAAATCATACAAGATGCCAAAGCTTTGGCGGAAGGCCCTTGGCAACGGCGTTGTAAAAAAGTACAAGAAGGATTGAATCGAAAATACCAAAAATGGAACGAAAAAAAAGGGTAGCTCACACTACCCTTTTTCTATTTTCAACATTCAATCAATACTTACCCAAATCTTTCCCGAAACGCTTGCGGTCGTTTTCGTTCAAGTAGATCTTGCGCAAACGGATGGATTTTGGTGTTACTTCTACATACTCGTCCGCTCCGATATACTCAAGCGCTTCTTCCAAAGTGAACTTGATGGGAGGAGCCATAACAGTCTTAGCATCAGTACCTGAGGCACGCATGTTGGTCAATTGTTTGGTCTTTGTTACGTTCACCACCAAATCATTGTCGCGAGAGTGCTCTCCGATAACTTGACCTTCGTAAACCTCTTCCATTGCCTCTACAAAGAATTTCCCACGATCCTGTAGGTTACTGATACTGTAGGCAACAGCATTACCTGTTTCCATACAGATCAAAGAACCATTCAAACGACCTGGGATCTCATCCTTCATGGGTTGATACTCCTTGAAACGATGATTCATGATGGCCTCACCTTGAGTAGCCGTCAACAAATAACTTCTTAAACCAATGATACCGCGAGAAGGAATTTCAAACTCAATGACCGTTCTGTCGCCTTTAGGCTCCATATTCTTCATTTCACCTTTTCTCTTAGAAACCGACTCAATAGCTGTTCCGGCCATGTCTGATGGCAAGTCAATGGTCAATTCCTCTACCGGCTCCATCTTCACACCATCCACTACTTTCAAAATTACCCTTGGCTGACCAATTTGCAATTCATATCCTTCACGGCGCATGGTCTCAATCAATACAGACAAATGGAGTACACCACGTCCGAATACATTGAAACGATCCGCCTTGTCTGTGTCTTGAACACGCAAGGCCAAGTTTTTCTCCAACTCTTTTTCC
>CANGVU010000148.1 GCA_947457325.1 Flavobacteriales bacterium
ATGTCGGTATTCAAGCCTACAAAGACTTGGAGAATACTGGACGGTACATGCTTCGCTCCATTGCTTTGCATTTGGGTTTGGATGAGTTTTATTTCGATTCCAAAATACACAACGGCAACAGCATTTTGCGTCCCATTCACTATCCTCCCATTACCCAAGAGCCAAAATCAGCTGTTAGAGCTGGCCAACACGAGGACATCAATCTCATTACATTATTGATTGGCGCAAGTGCCGAAGGTTTGCAGGTTTTGAATAAAAAAGGTGAATGGATAGATGTGACTGCCCTACCCGATCATATTGTGGTCAATGTTGGGGATATGTTACAACGCTTGACCAATGGAAAATTAAAATCGACGACGCATCGCGTAATCAATCCGCCCAGAGAAAAATGGGGAACACCTCGTTATTCCATTCCTTTCTTTTTACACCCCAGAAGCGAGATGCCTTTGGATTGCTTGAGCAATTGTATTCCAGCAGGTGAGCAACCCAAATGGGAACCCATCACTGCTGGCGCATACCTGATGCAGCGCTTAGAAGAAATTGGTTTGGCGAAATGAAGATTCGGTTATCCAAAAATAATATCCGCGTACGTTTCAGTACCGTTGACAAATCCGATTGGTTGAATCTCGGGAAATGTTCTTTTCAACTGCCGCCAATTGCAAGCTTTGAATTTGAATTGAACAATGATTCAGAAAATACTGTAGAGACCAATGATGAAAAGACCATCATTCATTTGGATAAAAAGTCTTTTGAAACTTTTTTGAACAATGAAGTCGAAGGTTACTCCTTTCAATGGAGTGACATTCGCATTGATTTGGAAAAAGACTACCCTTGTGCGCATCAAGCGCATCAAGCACCACACACATTTACCCGACCTGAATAATGCTCACCGACAAGCACGGAAGAACATTTGATTATTTGCGCATTGGATTAACCGATCAATGCAATTTGCGTTGTCAGTATTGTATGCCGGCAGAAGGATTGAATTGGATACCCAAATCATCCCTGATGAGCGCTGATGAATTGCACACCATCATGGGTTGGATGAAAAATTGGGGGATACAGAAGATTCGATTTACGGGTGGAGAACCATTGATGCGAAAGGATTTCATGGAGATATTGTCAGATGCCAATTCCCTTTCTTTTGATTCGGTTCACTTGACTACCAATGGCGTCCTTACAGAAAATTATCTTCCGCAATTGAAGGAGATGGGGATACTACAAATCAACTTTTCGTTGGATAGTTTGGATGAGAAAAAGAACGAGCGCATCACCAGAAGAGATCATTTGAGCAGAGTGTTGTCCTCCATTCATTCCGCTTTGGAACAAGGGTTTAAGGTTAATGTGAATACCGTGTTGCTCAGTGATACCTCAGAGACAGAGTGTTTGCAATTGATGCAATGGAGTTGGTCCAAAGGAATCCATCTTCGATTTATTGAAGAAATGCCATTCAACGGACAAGGCATTCAGCCCGATTGGCATTGGAATTGGCGCCGCATTGAAGAAATGATCTTACAGCATTATCCCAATGCACAGAAAGCTTCTCGATCTCCAAATTCGACTTCGGTATCTTTTGAGTCTCCCAATAGTCAAGGAAGTGTAGGATACATCGCTGCTTATAGCAGAACATTCTGCGGTACTTGCAATCGTTTGCGGTTAACACCAAACGGACAATTGCACCATTGTTTGTACAGTGAAAAATACTATCCATTGTTGGAAGCATTGCGTCAAGGGAAAAAAGAAGTCGACATCTTTTCGGAGCTTCAAGCCTTTATTCAGAGCAAGCCCATCAATGGATTTGAAGCAGAAAAAGAAAATCAAAATCTGGGCATCAGTATGGCCCAAATAGGAGGATGATATGATTACAGTTCAAGAAGCCCAAGTCATTCTATCCAATCTTCAAATTCAATGGGGAGTAGAGTCTATTCCCTTGGCTGAAGCGACAGGTCGCTATTTGGCTGAAGAGGTTATGGCGGATAGGGACTATCCTCCTTTTGACCGAGCGATGATGGACGGTTTTGCCATTCGATCTTCAGATTGGCACAAAGGACAACGTAATTTTTCCTATACCCATCAACAATGGGCTGGATCGCCAATCATTGATTTGCCAGAAGAAGAAGCTTGTGAAATCACCACAGGTGCGGCCGTTCCATCGGATTTTGATGTAGTGATTCCGATTGAAAAGGTAGTTGTTGGAGATGACGGTAGATTCACCTGTTCAGAAATAGAAAAATTAAAAAGTGGTTGGAACATTCAGAAGCAAGGAATTGAATACAAGCAAAAAGATGTTGTTATCGAAAAAGGGACCCTAGTAACAGCTGCTGTGATCGCAGTATTGGCTTCATGTGGAATCATAATGCCTTTGGTGTATCAGCGACCATCAGTTGCCATAGTATCTACCGGAGATGAATTGGTGCCGATGAATGAAAATCCCCTACCCCATCAGATTCGCACGTCTAATGCCCATACCTTAAAAGCATTGGTTCAACCCGCGTCAAGCGAAATAGAAATTTTTCATTTAAATGATGATCCGCTCATCATTCAGCATTGGATGCAGCAGCATGCTCAACAATGGGACATCCTTTTGTTTTCAGGAGGAGTATCCAAAGGAGGGAAAGATTATCTTCCTCAGTTGTGGAAGGAAGATGGATTTGAATGTTTGTTTCATGGCATTGCGCAGAAACCTGGAAAGCCTATGTGGTTGGGTAAAAGAAATCAAACCATACTATTTGGCTTTCCTGGAAATCCTGTTTCAACGTTGGTTTGTGCGTTGGTTTATTTGATGCCATGGTTAGAATGGCAATGGAGGCATATCAATAATGAGAAATTTATTTTCATTGATGAAGCGGTCCCTACCCATCCCAATTTAGATTTGTGGATACCTGTTCAAAATACTCCATCGGGATATAAAATACTTTCTTACAAAGGAAGTGGTGATCTGATTGGTTTCGCAACACTGGATGGACTGATTCACAGTCCTTGCCATGATGCTAGAAAGAATAAAAATCAATTTTTGCGTTATTATCCTATGCTGTGTTCAACAAATAAGTGCAATTTTTTGAAAAAATGACAAAATGCTTTTGAGGGCATTTTGCCATTTTGCTCAGTGGTGCAATCTTTGGATTGCTTATGTCAAAAAACTACACACAACTAAGTTTGATACAAAGGTATCAGATTCAGGCATTTTTAAAATCAGGAATGCAACAAAAATTAATTGCCGTTGAACTAGGAGTTCATCCCTCAACGATTAGCCGGGAAATAAGTCGAAACACCGCAAAAAGAGGAAAGACCGCGGGGGATTACGTACCAAGTAATGCACAACGGAAAACGGACAATCGCCACAAATTCAAACCTAAGAAAGTAAAGTTTAATAGGTCTATGAAAGAACAAATCGTAAAGTGGATGACAAATGAAAAGTGGAGTCCTGAAATCATCAGTATTGAAGGGAATAAAACTGGCCTTTGTCCGGTGAGTATTGAGTGGATATACCAATGGATTTGGAAAAGTAAACACCAGAACAGGCGCGATGATAAACCTTACAAAACAATATACAAACTCCTCAAACATGGCAAACGACGGAGAAAGAGAGGGTCTAGAAAAGATAGTAGAGGCGTAATTCTAAACCGCGTTCCAATTGAAAAGAGGCCAAGTATTGTACAAAAACGTATCAGAGCGGGAGATATAGAAGCTGATTTCATGGTTGGAAAAAATCACAAAGGTGCAATACTGGTTTTAACAGATAGGACAACTTTGTACACATATTTACATAAACTCAAAACAAGACAAAGTGAGGAGGTTAGCAAAGTGATCATAGAAAAATTAAAACAGTTTAAGCATCCCTTACACACCATTACTTTTGACAATGACAAAGGCTTTGCGGACCACATAAAAGTGGCTAAAGAATTAAGTGTAAAAACATTTTTCACGAGACCGTACACAAGTCAGGATAAGGGCACTGTTGAAAATAGAATTGGACAAATTAGAAGATTCTTTCCAAAAAAAACCGACCTTAGTATGGTGACAGAAAAAGAAGTACAGCGCGTAGAAAATTTATTGAACAATAGACCAATAAGAAGATATAATTACAAAACCCCTAATCAAGTGCTGCTGGAAAGAATTGCACTTATGAATTGAACTTACAAATTAAGAAAACAAAGTTTTCTCGGTTTTCATTATTGAGGGTATTGTAAAAAAGCTCGGTTAAATATTTACTATGAAACTTGGATTGATGTTTTGCTTCTCTGAATAATTTATGAATAAAATCGGCATAACCACTTTTCCAAACAACATCTTTACCTGAAGCTGGTGTAATTACTCCCATCCATCCTTTACGTTGCAGGAAATAGAGGAATACCAAACGCCCTAATAGTTTTTTTGTAAAATCACGGATAGGCAGTTCGTTTACAACTTTATCTGTGTCTTTTTCATTTCTATCAATTTCAAAAATATCGTACCTAACTTTTGCATCTTCTATAAGGTAGTTATTGAAAATTTGAAATTGCTCTTTGTATTTTCTAAAAAACTCATCGTTTAATTTTTCTACAGAGAAAGCATCAACAACATCTTTTAACTCAAAATCGAATCCGTTTTTCTTTGCTGCTAATTCTTTTAAACGCTTTGCAGCAGTAGTGCCTGTTTCGTTTTGTCCTAATAAGTAAGTATAGCGTTTAGGGTTGGTTTTAAACTCTTCAAATGTGCCATCCTC
>CANGVU010000149.1 GCA_947457325.1 Flavobacteriales bacterium
ATCTATACCACCAGCACAATCATCGTTTATTCCGTTACATATTTCAATTTCACCTGGATTGATGCTTGGATCATTGTCTTCACAATCTGTGTTGTCAAAAACGAAACCAACAGGCAAGGGACAAGTCTCTCTGCTTGATCCATCCAAGAATGGCGTACCATAACCATCCCCATCAAAATCGCCATAAATGGTCACTGGTGCAAAACCCTCATCAGTGGTACCATCGCAATTATCATCTGCAAAATTACAAACCTCGGTGGCTGCTGGATTTACAGCCGCGCTGTTATCGTTACAATCCGTATTGTTTGAAACCCAACCTCCGCCGCAAACGGTCTGATTCAGGGTTAACGCAGGATTGCCATAACCATCACCATCCTGGTCTCGAAAACAAACAACCAGAACTCCGTCCTCGTTGTTCACGAAAGCGGACGAGCTGTCGGCAGACAATGAAACTTCTTCATCATGCAAGATTATCGGAACGTCCATGGCAACTACCTGATTGAACAAGAAGATGGCAGCCAAAAAGGTTAAGATCCTTTCCAATGATTTGTAAAAAACTCTAGTCATTATGCACTAATTTTGGTTTTGGTACGGATTGTATCAATTACAAATATATGCAAATCGAACCAAAATTTCTGCCTCTACTCATTTTAACATTTAATACTCAGCATTAAAGTCATGTTTATCAGCCACTTATATAGCAAAAAAAAATCAAATTTCTTTACAATTATTAAACAATTGAGGGAGCTATTGTTTGCCCTTGTGCACAACAACTTTTTTAAAGAAAATGGCACAGTTTGGATATCCCCTTATTTCCCCAGCAGAAAAACAACTCTGTATCAAATTTCTAGAAAACTTAAATTCAACCTAGTCACCGCACCGATGCGCAATACAAAAGTTGGCATAAACTTCAATGATTCAACCTTTCAGAAAGCTTCCAATTCCTATCCACAGAAAGTAAGTGTGATCAACAAAAATATATATGATATCTCTAAAAAGAATGTTGACGAAAAGCACTTGGCTATATTTGGCTATAATACCATTATAGACCCTCAACATCACTCAGGTCATTGTGTTGTGAAGAGTAATGACAACGCTCTTCACGACGGAATTATTACAAAGTGTCCAGTTCAAAATCTTGAGGAAGATAAAGTGTATCAAATACTCATTGACAATCAAGAGGAACAGTTATTCATAGATTACCGAATATGCGTGATGAAATCTGACATTATCATCACTTATAAGAAATTCAAGACAAAGGAGCTAAGATTCACCAATGATACTTGCAAGGCTGAAATATGTGAAAATGAAATCATCCCAGAAGACATCAGAAAAAAAATTGTGACTTTTTGCAAAATAATGGATGCGGAATTCTGCGAATTGGATGTATTAAAAGACAACGGAACAAATCAGTGGTATATTATTGATTTGAATAAAACCCCATATGGACCACCAGCCTCTTTATCTAAAAAAGATAAAAAGAAAGCCGTTGAAATTTTATCCAACGGCTTTTATAAAAATTTCTTGAATCAGTAATTACTCTGATGCAAACTTCTCTACTACTGATTGCGTTACTCCAGTATTGCTAAACCCACCATCATGAAATAAATTTTGCATGGTTACGTACTTGGTTAAATCACTAAACAATGCAACGCAATAATTGGCACAAGCCAAGGCGTCAGCATTCCCTAAAGGAGACATCTCCTCTGAATAATTGATAAAACCATCAAAGCCCTTTACACCACTTCCCGCTGTTGTAACGGTAGGAGATTGGCTAATGGTATTGATACGAACTTTCTTCTTGGTTGCATAATGGTAACCGAAACTTCTGGCAATGCTTTCCAACAATGATTTGGCATCAGCCATATCGCCATAATCTGGAAATATACGTTGTGCTGCGATGTAACTCAAAGCCACGACTGAACCCCACTCATTGATCGCATCCTTTTTGTAGGCCGTAGCTAACATTTTGTGCAAGCTTACCGCACTCACATCTAATGTTTGCTTGTACCATTCGTAATTGATATCAGTGTAGTGCTTTCCTTTTCTAACATTTGGGGACATTCCAATGCTGTGCAAAACAAAATCAATCTTCCCACCGAAATGATCCATTGCACCTGTGAACAAATTGTCCAAATCTTGCTCGTTGGTTGCATCTGCCGGAATAATGGGTGCGTTTATCTTTTCTGCCAAACCATTTATTTCACCCATGCGCATGGCAATTGGGGCATTTGTCAATACGATTCTTGCGCCGTGTTCGTGTGCCAATTCAGCCACTTTCCATGCAATTGACTTATCATTCAAGGCACCAGAAATAATACCTGTTTTTCCTTCTAATAATTTTGCTGACATATCTAGCTATTTAGTTAGACAAATATAGGCCTACTTTTTTTGTTATGAACTAAATTTGTACCATACCATTGAAATGACACCCAAATCATCTTACCATAAACTTTTACAGCGCCAAATCAAAAAAGTCCAGGCTCTGACCATTTCTGCCGAGGAGAAATGGGACTTGTTGTTGGACATGGTGCATGACTCCTACAACACCCATGATCGTGATATCAATCATTTAAAAACAGTTATACGTGAGAGTTCAGCTGAGCTGTTAGAAAGCAATGAAAAACTTAAAAAAGCACATGCTGAAATTGCTGATGCCTACACCAACGAAGTGGGTCTACTCAACAATTTGATTGACAAATCTGGTGAGGCCGTGCAGGTATCTACGGAGGACGGCATCATGGTGTACATCAATGAGAAAGGCGCTCAACGTATCGGAAAATCCAAAGAAGAAATACTTGGGAAATTTGTTGGAGAAGTAGAAAAAACTTTCTCCAGCAGACAAGATTGGGCTGAACACGTTTCAGAACTCAAAAACAATGGTCCAATGATCATAGAGGGCATTCACATGAAAAGTGATGGTTCTGAATTCCCCATTGAGGCCAACGCTTATTACACTGAGATAGGAAACCGAGGATATGTTATCGCTTTTATTCGAGACATTACCGACAGAAAAAAAATAGAGCATCAGCTGCTTAACTCGTTGACAGAAAAGACAACGCTGTTGGGAGAAATTCATCATCGCGTAAAGAACAATTTAACTGTCATTTTTGGTTTGTTGGAGATGCAGATTCTTCAGAGCGACAACAATGAAGTAATTAAAATTCTCAGAGAGAGCCAAGGCCGCATTCAAAGCATGTCAATGATTCATGAGATGTTATATAAGACAACCGACTTGCAGAATGTCAATCTCACTGCCTACATTCGAGACCTCGCTCACACCATTTATCGCACTTATCACTCCAATGACAACATACAACTGGAAATAAGAAATGAGACATCGATAGGATTGCCTTTGAACAAAATGATCCCTTGCGGATTACTGTTGAATGAGATCTTAACCAATGCCTATAAGTATGCATTCAATGATAGAAACAAAGGAGTTATTTTCATTGACACTCAACTCATCGATGGACGACTGATCCTTATTATTGGCGATGATGGCGTAGGCCTACCCGTCAAGGAAACCTCAACCAAAACGCATTCATTGGGCATGAAACTGATTCACTCTTTTTCAAAACAATTGAAAGCCAAAATGACCATAGATAGTTCTGTTGGCGTAAAATACACTTTTCAAATACCGTTAAATTAAACCATGAGTAAAAAAATATTATTGGTAGAAGATGATGAAATTATTGCGTTTTTGCATCGACATTTCATTGAAAAGTGCGGGTTTGAAACTTTAGAAACTGTAGATAACGGATTAGATGCCATTGAAGATGTAAAAAAATACAATCCCGATGCCGTGCTGATGGACATCCGCATTAATGGAGAAATGGACGGTATAGAAACTGCCCTGAAAATCCGTGAAATTTCCACAGCTCCTATTATTTTTCTTACTGGCAATTCAGATGAAAACACACAAGAACGTGCAAAGATGTCTGGACAAATTGGATACTTGGTAAAACCCGTTAGACACGAGGATCTTTGTGACGCACTCTCTAAATTTTCTTTTTGACACAATGGTAAGTATAATCATAACAGCTTATAATTACGGCAGGTATATCGAGCGTGCGTTGCGCAGTTGTTTAGATCAAAGCATCCCCAATAGCCAATATGAAATCATCATCGTCAATGATTGCAGCACCGATAACACTGTTGTTATATTAGACAACTATCAAAATGATGCCCGAATTTATCATTTAGAAAAAAATGTAGGGCTTTCAGCAGCAAGAAATTTTGGTGTGCGCAAAGCTAAAGGCCAATATGTAGTATTCTTGGATGCGGATGATTACTTGCACCGAGAAACAATCCAAGTTCAAAAACTATTCCTTGAGGAAAACCATACTTTAAATGCTGTGGCCATTGACTACTTCTTGGTAGATGACCTAGAGAACCACAGAGAGCGCATCAATGCCCAAGAAAAACCCATTGCTTGTGGAATTATGTTTAGGAAAGACTTGCTCATAGAAATCGGTCTTTATGATGAAAATTTCAAAGCCAGAGAAGAAGAAGATTTAAGAATTCGTTTTCTAGAAAGATTCAACATCTACAACATCCCGCTGCCGCTCTACCGTTACAGGAGGCATGATAATAATCTCACCAATAATGAGGAAATTATGCAGCTTGCCCAAAAACAATTGAACCAAAAGCACGAAAATAGTTAATATGCAACTTACAGAATTTATTG
>CANGVU010000150.1 GCA_947457325.1 Flavobacteriales bacterium
ATGATTGCGCAAATGGTGCGTGATTTTGCAGAAAAAGAAATTCGTCCCTACGTTATGGAATGGGATGAAAGTCAAACCTTTCCTCGTCCCTTGTTTGAAAAAATGGGACAATTGGGCCTTATGGGCATGTTGGTCCCTGAACAATACGGAGGAGCAGGATTGGGATACTTTGAGTACAAAACCGCCATTGAAGAATTGGCAAAAGTTTGTGGTTCAATAGGGCTCAGCATGGCTGCGCATAACTCACTTTGTACCAATCACATTTTGGAATTTGGATCAGAGGAGCAAAAGCAAAAGTACTTACCCAAATTGGCGACAGGTGACTGGATTGGAGCTTGGGGATTGACTGAGGCCAATACAGGTAGCGATGCAATGCGCATGAAATGTACCGCTGTAAAGGATGGAGAGTATTGGGTTATCAATGGAACCAAAAACTGGATCACACATGGCATTACCGGTGATGTGGCCCTTGTGCTTGTCAGAACAGGAGAGTTGCTTGATTCACGCGGCATCACCGCCTTTATCATTGAGCGAGGAACGCCAGGATTCTCAGGCGGTAAAAAAGAAAACAAATTGGGTATGCGCGCATCAGAAACTGCCGAACTCATTTTTGACAATTGCCGTGTGCATGAAAGTCAAATCTGTGGTCAACTCGGCGATGGTTTTGTGCAAGCCATGAAAATATTAGATGGCGGAAGAATTTCTATTGGTTCTTTGGCTCTGGGTATTGCCAAAGGAGCCTTGGATGCAGCAGTGAAATATTCAAAAGAGCGTGAGCAATTTGGACAACCCATTGCACAATTCCAAGCCATCGCTTTCAAATTGGCTGACATGGCTACTGAAATTGAAGCTGCAGAAATGTTGTTGTTGGAATCTTGCCATTTAAAGAACACCAAGCAAAAAGTTACTACCCTTGGGGCAATGGCCAAGTATTATGCATCAGAAGTGAGTGTTCGTGTTGCTACTGAAGCCGTGCAGATATTTGGTGGATACGGATACACAAAAGACTTCCCAGTGGAAAAATTCTACCGTGATTCCAAACTTTGCACCATTGGAGAAGGAACCTCTGAAATTCAGAAACTCGTGATCAGTCGTGAAATTCTGAAATAACAATTACGGATTTATCAAAAGCTCCCATTGGCCCGAAAGGGCCAATGTCATTTTAAAACCTTCATTATCCACATTCATTTTACTAATACTGGCCTTTTGAAATGATCCTTTCATTCCAAATTTATGCGTATTCAGACCAACCAACTTCTCATTGACTTCCATTACAACACTGTTCAATATTGACTGTAAATCTATTTGATTGTATTTCACGTCCTTCCATCGCTTCTGCATCAGTTCCCATCCAATCCCTGCTTCGATTATTTTATTCTTAAATCCCAGATCGAACAATATTTCCTCCAAAATAAGCAGCTGACCTTGAGCATCTAAATTGGGCTTGGTCTGAACTTCAAAACGAACATTCTTCCTTCTAACTTTCTTTGTCTCAATATTAACTACTCCACTCAGTTTAATCCAATCTTGTTTGTGCGGCTCAATGTTCATTTTATCGAACACCAAAAAATCACCTTGATCATTCAGCTGTAATGTTTTCCCTTGCCATTGACCCTGTATAAGGCGTTGTATGGCTTCCCATGACAATGCCACATCTAATTCCCAAGGTTCAATCTTTGGATCTTTGACATATTGAAACTGAGGCCTCTTAGCTGGAATTTTCAATGGTGAATTGGACCAACTCAATTCGGACTGAACACCCAACCATGTCACCATTCTTTTGTTCTTTAATTCAACGGGACCCATGGTTATCATTTGTGGGACGACAGCCAAAAAACCATTGTCTTTTAAATCAATACCGCGATTCATATCACTCAAGATTGGTTGATATGCGCTGAGCAAGTTGATTTTATTCATTTGCTGATCACCGGCCTGCAGCGCCCCAGAAATGGCCTTCTCAAATTCCTGTTGTACCATTTTGGTAAAATCAACTTTTAAAAAAGTAAATTCACAAGGATCTAAAGCCTTTAGTTTCAAAGTTTCTGATCTGGTTTTCAATTGGAAGTCCGCACCAACGGACCAAATTATTTTTCCTACCCAGTGTATTCTTCGGGGAGTCTCCTTTTGAACCCCACATGAAAATGGCAACGTTGGCGCCTTGCATTGACCATCAAAACACAAAGGACAATAGTTTCCTTCAATGCCATAATTCAGGTTCATATCAAAATAAAGCGTATTGCCCTCTGGCTTCAAGTGGATGCTATCACGTGACACCGTATACTTAATCTGCGGCTCGCCGCAACCGCGTTGATCAAATGCTGGCCAGGCAGCATTATTGAATTGCCAAGGTATAGATTCATTTACCTTCTTTTCCACCTTGGCCAAGGATATGGAAACAGGCAGACCCAAATAGGCAGATTTCATTTGTCCCCATTCCACTGAGGTCAAGGTGCTGTCAGTTACAGTCTTAGGTGATCGGCAAGCGACAAAAACCATGAATGACAGTAAACAAAAGAGTCGACGTTGATTCATGCTACAAAAATGAAATAATAACCGTATTAAATCTGAAAGGACTTATCAAATATCATTAACTTTATGCTATGGCACTTAACGGCGTATTTTCTTGGTTTATTACCAAGCGCGTGCATCAAATTGACTTGTTCAAGAAACACCCCATTGAGGTGCAAGATGAACTTTTATCCTATTTGATAGAAGAATCAGGCGCTACCCGTTTTGGCTTTGAACACAACTTTCAAAAAATCAAAAATGCAGAAGACTTCAGAAAAAATGTACCCATCAGAAATTATGAAGCATTCCGGCCATACATTGATTTAATCAAAGAAGGAGAGGAAAAGGTAACTTGGGACACCAAGGTCAAATGGTTTGCCAAAAGCAGTGGAACAACAGATAACCAGAGCAAATACATTCCTGTGACTGCTGAATCATTGGAAGAGTGTCATTACAAGGGAGGCAAAGATTTACTTTCCTTGTACTACTATCTTAATCCACAGGCACGATTGTACGACGGGAAAACATTGGTGGTAGGTGGCGCATCCAAAATATCCAACGACCATTCTGGGAAATTGATTGGAGACTTGTCGGCCATCATCATTGACAATCTTCCCATTTGGGTAGAAAGCAAGCGAACTCCAGCCAAAGACATTGCACTCATGGACAACTGGGAGGAGAAATTAGAAGCCATGGCATTGGCCACCATGAATGATAATGTGACCAATATTGCAGGAGTACCAAGTTGGACTATGCTGTTATTACAACGCATTTGCGAGAAAAAAAAGGTGAAAACCATAAAGGAAGTATGGCCCAATCTAGAATTGTACATGCACGGGGGAATTAGTTTCCTTCCTTACAGAAAACAATTTGACGCCATTATGGGGGAACCCATTCAATATATGGAAACCTATAATGCAAGTGAAGGTTTCTTTGGCATTCAAGATGAATTGGGCAGCAATGAAATGTTACTCATGCTAGACTATGGCATCTACTACGAATTTATACCCGCGGAAGATTGGTTTTCGGAAAATCCCCAGGCCATTGGTCTTGCGGATGTTGAACTGGGGAAAAATTACGCCGTTGTCATAAGTACCAACGGAGGTTTGTGGCGTTACATGATTGGCGATACAATTAGATTCACTTCTACGTATCCCTTTCGATTTCAAATCAGTGGAAGAACCAAGCAATACATCAATATAGCTGGAGAAGAACTTATTGTAGAAAATGCAGAAAGTGCGCTCAATAAAACTTGCCAAGACCACAACTGTCAAGTTACTGAATATACAGTTGGCCCCATAATAACAACTAACAAAAGCCAAATTGCCCAGCACCATTGGATGATTGAATTCTTGCATAAACCAGAAAATTTATCACAATTTTCTTCCGATCTTGATCAAAATTTACAAGAAATCAATTCTGATTATGAGGCCAAAAGAAAAGGCAATTTGAATTTGCTTCCATTGCAAATTGAGTCCTTACCAACCCACACTTTTCTTCATTGGATGAAGAGCCGAGGCAAGTTAGGCGGACAAAACAAAGTTCCTAGATTACATCCAAATGATGAATACATACAGTCCATTCAAAATTTTATTCATCATAATCGCTCATAGTATTCTGACTATTGGGACTTTGAAAGCACAATCCATTGGTGCTCAGATGTGCATCGATCATTGGGGCAACATTTATAGATGGGATGAAAATTCTTTGGAAAAATATGACCCCGTTCAGAATCTATTTTTTAGAAATGGCAATTTGCTTTTTGGGAAAATCAGTAAGCTGGATTTGATTCAGCCACAAAAACCATTTGTGTTTTTTGAAGAAACGCAAAGAATTGTATTTTTAGACAACACCCTAAGCGAGCAAGGTGATTATCTAACGCTTCAAACATTAATTCCCCAGTCTTGGATTACTCAAGTTTCAGGATCCATTCTTGGCGGTTTCTGGTGCTTTGACCACATGAATCTGAGAGTAATCAGAATCGACCCACTGGGCAATGTCATGTTCAGTTTAGATAACCTACCACAATTCAATCCTTTGTCTGACTGGAACGCCATCGGAATGACGGAACATAAAAACAGCTTGTTTATTTGGGACCATCAAAATCTATTTGAATTTGATCTTTTGGGAGGTCTATCCGCTCAATACGCTAGTGAAAACGGGCAATATTTATTTGATCAG
>CANGVU010000151.1 GCA_947457325.1 Flavobacteriales bacterium
AAACCGATGGATAATTGTTTTTCCATCAATCAAATATATCATGCATCATCAATGCTTCACTGATTTCACCAGCGGCCTTGATATCTCCTAATTTTTTTGCCAAGCGCCGTCCATCAATAAATGAATCGACAGCCAATTCATTTTGACCAATGGACTCATACATTTTTCCCAATTGATAATAAAGCGCCAAGTAATCAGCTTTTAATGTTTTCAATTGCAACAATCGATCAATAGCCTTTTGAAGATCACCTTCCTTTTGCCATTCTAGCGCCAAAGCGTAATGAAGAAATGGATCATCAGGGTGCGTTTGAAGCATGGCTTCTATCATCACTCTTCTGCTGGACATATTAATCAATAGAAACAGTTAATCCTTGTTGGGAAAGCATTTTATGAAAGGGTACCAATAGCTCATGGGTTCCTGACTTAATGGGACATTTTCCTTTGAAATGAACAATGTAGGCAATTTGTTCAGATTGAATAGGATCAAAATCCATAATGTTCACCAAGCAATTTATGACATGATCAATGTGATTAAAATCATTGTGCAAGATCAAAGATTGCTCAATAATATCAACGGTAGTCATTTCATTTTCGAAAGCCTCTTGATGTCCCATACATTCTGTATTCAATACTTTTAGCGAATATAATAAACCGACTTGCTTATTTTTGAATCATGAGAAATTTTAGATCAAGTTTTTTGTTGTTTTTGATGTTAAGTGCTTCCGCTGCCATTTTTGGTCAGCGTCAATATTGGGAAGACAAGTTCAAACAATTGGGTCCTGAATTGGCAACGCCCAATGAACAACGCACTGCAAGTGGTGCGCCAGGAGCTCGCTATTGGCAGCAGCAAGTGGATTACACCATGAATATTATGATTGATGATGAGACACAAAAGCTGTTTGGTGAAGAGTGGATTACCTATCACAATTTTTCACCCGATCAATTGACCTATTTGTGGATACAACTGGATCAAAACAACATGGCCAAAGAGAGCGATGCTTATAAGATTGAGCAATCCAAAATCAATGAGACCATGAGCTACAATGACATCAAAGATTTGGAGCCCTGGTATGACGGAGGTTTTAAAGTGGTTGAAGTAAAAGACAAATCAGGTAAAGATTTAAAATGTGTCATCAACCAAACCATGATGCGCATTGATTTGCCTACACCTTTGATTTCTGGTGGCACTTATTCATTTAAAATTAAATGGTGGTACAACATCAATGACCGCATCAGATTGGGTGGAAGAAGTGGATATGAGTATTTCTCAGAAGACAAGAACTACCTGTATACCATGGCGCAGTTCTACCCTAGATTGGCAGCCTACATGGACTATTCCGGTTGGCAGAATAAGCAATTCTTGGGTTCAGGAGAATTCACCTTGGATTTCGGCAATTACACTGTAAATATTACTGTTCCCAATGATCATGTTGTTGCGGCAACAGGTGAATTGCAGAATGCAAAGGCTGTTATGAATGCTGAGCAAATGTCTCGTTGGGATAAAGCCAAGAAGAGCTTTGAAGCTCCTGTCGAAATCATCAACCAAGCTGAAGCAACTGAAAATGAGAAAGTCCGTGCAAAAGGCAACGAGCAAAAGACGTGGACTTTTAAAGCAACCAACGTTCGTGACTTTGCCTTTGCCTCATCTCGAAAATTTATTTGGGATGCCATGGCAGTTAAGATTGGAGACAAGACCACCATGGCCATGAGTTACTATCCCAAAGAGGCCAATCCACTTTGGGGACAATTCTCTACGCGTGCTGTTGCGCATACTTTAAGGGTTTATTCCAAATACACCATTGATTATCCATATCCTGTTGCCATTTCAGTGAACTCCAAGTGGATTGGGATGGAGTATCCTATGATTTGCTTCAATGGAGGACGTCCTGAATCGGATGGTACTTATACAGAAGGCACCAAGTATTCTACATTGGGTGTTATCATACACGAAGTTGGACACAACTTTTTCCCCATGATCATCAACAGTGATGAGCGTCAATGGACATGGATGGACGAAGGATTGAACACTTTTGTACAATACCTCGCAGAAAAAGAATGGGATGCCAATTATCCTACTAGAAGAGGACCTGCAAGAAACATCGTTGATTATATGAAAGGTGACAAAACCAAAATGTCTCCCATCATGACCAATAGTGAAAGCATTTATCAATTTGGAAACAATGCTTATGGCAAGCCTTGCACAGCATTGAATATTTTGCGTGAAACAGTTATGGGTAGGGAATTGTTTGACTATGCATTCAAAGAGTACTGCAGAAGATGGGCGTTTAAACATCCAACACCTGAAGATTTTTTCAGAACCATGGAAGATGCCAGTGCTGTGGATTTGGATTGGTTTTGGAGAGGTTGGTTTTACGGCACCGACCATTGCGACATGGCCATGAAAGAAATCAAAATGTTTGTGTTGGATTCTGAAAACCCAACAGTTGAAAAGGCCATTGATAAAGAGCGCAAAGAAGCACGTCCAGCAGATATCAGCCTAAAACGCGACAGAGAAGAGAAGTTGGTTACTCTGGTGGAGTTGGATCCAGCCGCGCGCGATTTCTATTATTCTTTTGATCCCCACAAAGTCACCAAAACCGATCAAAAACAGTTTGAAGAGTTCACCAAAACTTTGACAACTGAAGAGAAAGCCTTGATGGACAGTCATTCTTATTACTATCAAATTACCGTTGAAAACGTCGGAGGCTTAATCATGCCTTTGATTTTTCAATTCACTTTGAAGGATGGAAGTAAAAAAGAATTCAGAATTCCCGCCGAAATATGGAAAATGTCGGAACCCACAGTGACAAAGGTTTTTGTACTTCCTCAACCCGCAGTAGAAATTGCTTTAGACCCATTTTTAGAAACCGCTGATGTTGAATTAAGCAACAATCATTGGCCCGCGAAAATGATACCCAATCGTTTTGATTTATTCAAAGAAAAACGAGGGCGAGGACAGGAAGAAAATGAAATGCAAAAGGCCAGAAGAGAAGGGAATCAATAATTGTCCAACTCTTTGGCGGTAATTTCAAGATTGACGATAAACGGGGCTGTATCCAGTCCCGTTTTTTGTTGCAGAACAAATTGATATTCCCCAAAAGTATCAAATGTCATTTTGTCTGCTAGTACAACATCAAAGTTTAAATAGTCCAAAGCCTTATCTCCATTAAAAATCCCATCTGGATTGCGAACAATGATTTCCAACTCATGGGTAATGCTATCACCATCTGGCTGAATCTCTATCCAAGACAAAGGTAGGTTTTCATAAGGATAATGGACACCGCATTGAATATCCATGGTCAAATGATAGGGCTTGTCATTCTTTTGTATGTTCCATTGCCATTCAACGGGCTCAGACCATGTCATTTCTTTTCCAAAATCATGATCAAAATGAAATGATTGACCACCTTGACAACCGAACAAAAACAAAATTGAAGCGAAGCAGAACAGTTTATTATTTGATCTCATTGAACGGTATGGGTTTTTCGAAAATCAGTTTTCCTTGTGCGTTGAAGTAAGCTACAGACAGCTTTCGTTCTTTCCTGCTGCCGCTTACTTGAAGCATCGCAAAATGACGCTCGGCCACAATAGTTCCATCCATTCTAAATGCATTTTTTTCTTTACTCATATCAGAAGCTCCTGAAGTAAGGGGAGAAGAGGTTAGTTCATACAATGAATAATCGCCATTGGTCCATTTGCTTATTTCACCGCAATGCCTGTCGCCAGATAAGAAAACCACATTGTTAATCTTATTGGCTTGCAAAAGATCCATGATGTAAGATTTCTCACGGCTGTAATTGGCGTAATTTTCATAGACCATTTCTGAATTTAAAAACTGACCTCCGATACAAATGACTTTAAAACTGGCTTTAGAGGTCATCAATGCATTGATGAGCCAATGAATTTGATCTTGCCCCAAAATACTTGCACCATGATTCACAGAAAGATTGGGTGTTGTATTCAGATTTTGAGCTGTTCTGTTGTAACGGTTGTCCAATAAGAAAAAATCAACATCACCAATCGTAACCATGGAAGTATTGCCTTTTATGCCATCAATACCTTTTGTTGGATTGGGCCAAAAGTGTTGAAAGGTTGCAAGACTCTTGTCTTTCAAAGCAAAACTTCCATTGCTATCATTAGGGCCAAAATCATGATCATCCCAGATTGCATAATTGGGAACACTGCGCAATAAACTATCCAACCTTGGATGTTTTCTAGATTGCACATATCTCATGATCATTCCTTCTTCACTGTCCCAATCTCCTTCACGGAAATAAACATTGTCCCCTAACCAAAGCATTGCATCTGGTTTCTTTTCTGCAATTTTGTTAAAGATAACCTCAGAGCCACCATAGGATTTTCCGGGACGATCGTATTCGGGATCATTGATGTAGGCACAAGAACCAAATGCAATATTCAAAACTGGAGGATCTGTTCGGTATTGCCACAATGGCTGTGTTCTAAAAGTAATGGAATCATCCTGCAATTGATATTGATCATTGATTTTAACCCAATATTGTGTGTCGGGTTTTAAGGAGTGCAACTTTATTGTGCCTGAGTGGGCGTAATGATTCTCCAAAAGAAGTGGGAAGGTTTGAACAAGAACATTGCCTTCATACAATTTTACTTGCAAGTAATAATCTTCCCATTGGTGATCATTCAATTGAATGGGATCAT
>CANGVU010000152.1 GCA_947457325.1 Flavobacteriales bacterium
CAGGGTTGGCATATACTTTCACAGCGCCTAAAGCGGTGATGATGAATTTTTCAGCGATGCTTGGAAAACGGAAACCCTGCCCGTAAGAGGCTCTGAGGTGGGTATGCTCAAACCATTTGAAATTGATTCCGGCTCTGAAAACAGGTTTTTGTGACTTTTCTTGGTTGATGGTGAATTGTTCTAAACGACAACCTGCAGAGAAGAACAATCTTTTCCTCCACTGACCATCAGCCTGAAAAAAAGCAGCGCGATTACTGGCGCTGTTCACACCATCTGGATTTCCACCAATGTACAATTCACCTTCTGCAGCGGTGATACTATTCACAGCGCCCAAAGTGGTTCTGAGTCCTGGAATGCCCCAACTTTCCCAATCTTGTTGGTATTGGTACTCTGTATAATAAACATCGCTGTAATTTCCTTGTGCATTGTCGTTGTAATTGTCCAGCGATTGCCATCGTGATTTGATGGAATGTTTGCTTCCTTTTTGGTTGTAATATTCTACAAAAGGATCGATAGTAGACACCAATTGATAAGTGTAAGTGTTGGAACCACTGTAAGCACCAAAAAGGCCATCGGTACTGTTTTCCCAGATCAAGGTTGAAAGACTTTGGCTTTGTGCAACTATGCCATTGATTCCATAAGAAAGGCCTTGGATTTTTGGATTTCTGTGACGCAATTGGAAGTTGATTCGGCTTCTGTTTTCACTGCTGTATCTATCCACGGTGAATGGATTTTGATCATAAGGCAAAACTTGTCCAAGACTATCTTTATTGGGTCCCATGTGACCGTCATCCGCCTGAAGGGTAGCGGCCAATAGCCATTCCCAATTGCCATTTTTTTGACTGTGATTGAAAAAGTAACCTGCTTTTTTATTCAATCCTTGCCAATAATGATGTGGTTCTTTTGGGGCGCTGTAAATGCCTGACCAAACTTGGAATCTGGTTTTAGGTGTGGAAGTGGGGTATGCCGTTCTGAAGTGAATGACACCCGAAAGAGCAGAGCTTCCGTAAAGGACACTACTGGCACCTTTGATGATTTCCAATTGCGCGATATTTTCCATGGGCATAAACGCCCAAGAGGCTTTACCAGCGTCACCGCTCAAGATGGGAATGTCATCAATCAACACTTGAACACGCGAACCTGCGCCAAAACTGTAGCCGCTTCCACTTCTAATTTGCGGCTCATCGTCCACTATGATAACCCCTGGTACTTGTTGCAATCCATCTTCTAGTGAAGTGACATTTTTATCTTGCAACATACGCGGTTGTATTACCTCCATGCTCATGGTGACGTTGGCGATATCCTGTTGGAATTTACCCGCAGATACAACCAATTGCTTGAAATCAACAGGTTTTTCTTTGAGAAAAATGACGCCAATGTTTCTGTTTTCTTGGAGATTGTTCAAGAAGAGAATCTTGTCATAATAGCCAATGCATCGGATGGTCAATTGATGATTTCCTGCAGGCAAGGAGAACATAAAATGCCCGTCTACATCGGAGCGTGCGCCCTCATGTCCATTGGAAATGGCCACCCCAGGGATGGATTCATTATAATGACTGCTGTCTCTGAATGTTCCTTCAATGGTGAATTGTGCATTAATGTTGATTAGGAAACCCAATAAAAACAAAGGAGTCACGGAAAATTTAAAAAGTAAAGTTCTCTTCATGGTCATGGTTTGGTCGGTTGGAGAATTCAACATCGGAAAGATAATAATTAGTGGTAAGAAAAGCGGAAAGCTGCCTTTTTTTTCTTTAATTATGCAACTACTACAATCTCCAAGACGTAGAAATTAAAAAACCACAACCATGAAAAGAAGCTTATTCTTATTCTCCACCTTTTTACTTGCTGCTTTTACTGCTTTGTCATTCGACATGAAGCAAGGATTCATTTTGAACAAAGGGCAATGGAAAGGAGGTCATCGAACGGTATATTTTGAGAATAAAGATATGCAGCAGGCCATTCGATTGACCAATGAAGGTATGGAGTATGAGTGGATGCAATTGGAGGGAAGTGAAATGAAGCTACAGCGAGCGGTATTGAAACCTATTGATGGGGACTTGAGCCGCTTTGAAGCCAAGGAATCAATGGGTGATGTTTATTTCTACAATGTGCATGGCCAAATCAGCACAGCAGGATACAAATCCGTTGTTTTCACGAATGTTTACCCCAATGTGGATTGGAAGATTTATCAAACAGAAAATGGTTTGAAGTACGATTGGGTTGTTCGTCCTGGTGGAAATGTAGATGATATCCAGATGGAATGGACTGGTTTGAGTGAGCTGGGTATCAAAGGCGATGGTGGTTTGTTTTTTAAATCAAGATTGGGAGAGTTGACTGAGAAGCGTCCTGTAAGTTTTCAGAATGGACTTGAAGTTAAAACACGATTTGTAGTAAAAGACAATGTAGTAGCTTTTGAAGTAGGGAGTTATGACCACAAAAGAGAATTAACCATCGATCCTGAAGTGATTTGGTCATCTTACTATGGCGGAGAATCCTATGATGAGGTAAACGGAATTGCGGCAGATGTTTCGGGAAATGTTTACATCACAGGTACCACAACCAGCACAACCAATATTTCAGGAAATGCTTCGGGTGCGTTAATACACCAGACCAATATGAATGGTACGCGTGATGCATTTTTGGCCAAGTTCAACATGAATGGACAACGCTTATGGGCTACCTACTACGGAGGAGAAGGACAGGATGAAGGAAATGCCATAGCGATAGATGAATTTGGATTTGTTTATTTGGCAGGGACGACAACCAGCACCTTTGCGGTAGCTTCTTTTGGTTTTCAAACTTCTTTGATGGGGATTCGTGATGGCTACATGGTAAAATTCAACAACAATGGACAGCGTGTTTGGGGAAGCTACTTGGGAGGATCTGGAACTGAGAATGTTTTGGGCATGACAGTGGACAATGATGGTCGTTTGTTGTTGTTGGGGGAAACTACCTCCAATGATTATTTGATTTCAGGCACTGGGGATCAAGTTTACGGTGGGCAAGGAGATGTTTTCGTAACCTGTGTGGCAGGAATGGGAGCTGTGTATTGGAGTGTATATTTTGGTGGGGAGAATTTGGAAAATGCGGGTGGCATTGGTTATGATGCAGTGAGTGATCGTGTTTTTATCACCGGTACTACGGCTTCAGTAACAGGAGTTTCATCAGGGAATGGTCAGCAAATGAATTTTGGAGGAGGCTTGAAGGATGGCTTCTTGGCCGCTTTGGATGAGCAAGGAATTTTGGTATGGTCAACATACGTGGGCGGTTCTGGCATCGATGAAGTTAGAAACAGCAGTTCCGATATCTACGGCAATATATACATCGTTGGAACAACATCTTCAACAGGTATGGCAACAGTTGGAGCGCACCAAACCAATTTTGGCGGAGGAGCAACAGATGCATTTATGTCGCAGTACAATGTGAACGGGGGGATGTTGTGGAGAAGTTATTTCGGAGGTCCAGGCACTGATGAACGATCCGCAATGGTTGCTGATAAGGTAGGAAACATTTATTTTGGTGGGCAAACCAATTCTCAGGGACTAGCGCTTAACAATCCATTTCAAAACACAGTTGCTGGTGGAACGGATGCGTTTTTTAGCAAGTTCACAGTAGAAGGATTTCCGCAATGGACCAGCTATTATGGTGGAACAGGAAATGAAGAATTGAATTTCTTGAATATCGATTATACCCAGAAATTGTTGTTTGCAGGTTCGGCAGCGTCTGCCAATCTATCTGACAATGGATGGCAATCAGCCCTGAATGGAGGGCAAGATGGTTGGTTTGGGAAATTGGAGGACTGCCCAAATCCATACATCACCATCGCCTATGACGGTGATGTTGAGTTTTGCGAAGGTGAGTCCATCATGTTAGGAGCTGGCGGAGCGGATTGGTATGTTTGGAGCACTGGAGATACTATTCCTTTCATCAATGTAGAGGAGTCTGCAGATATTACCTTGAGAGGAATTTTAAACGGATGTCAAGGTATTTCATTGCCATTGCACATTGAAGTAAAGCCTGTTCCTGAAGTTGAGATTATTGCCTCAGGTCCTACAACATATTGCCCCGGTGAGGAAATTTTGATGGAATTGTATCCTTCTATATCTCCTGATTCATTGATAGCCTACTGGGAATGGAATGATGGTACCCAAAATGATGTACAATATGTAGAAGGTGAGAGTGAATGGTCGATTCAAGTAACAGCCATTAACGGATGTGATCGTGATGCTTCAGTAACTATCGGTTACCCTGAAATGGAAGAAATCGTGATGGCAGTGCCCAATGAGGCGTTGTGTATTTCTGATGCGCCTATGCAAATGATAGGCTATCCTTTTGGAGGAACGTTTATCAGCAGCACTGGAATGGGAATCGATGGTACATACTTTGATCCTACCCAAGCAGGTGGAGGCATTCACGATGTGCATTACGAAATCTTGGACAATGCATCAGGGTGCACTTCGATGACAGCCCCTATCAGCATAGAAGTCTTGTATGCGCCAACGGAACTTTTTATACCCAGTGATACCATCTGTGTAGATGCTGAGCCCATGTTGATGATGGGATTACCCATAGGTGGATTCTACACAGGTTTAGGAGTGTCTGGATCTAACTTTTACCCCAATTTGGCTGGACCAGGATGGCATGAAGTTTCATACAATTATATTGATCCAC
>CANGVU010000153.1 GCA_947457325.1 Flavobacteriales bacterium
CCTGAAGCCTATGTCAGGCCCAGCGCAACTGCCAATGAATTGGGCGGTGTTGCTGCAAGAACCCATGAAGCCATTTTGCTTTGTGAGGCGGCAGGATATGATCGCATTATCGTGGAAACAGTGGGTGTTGGACAAAGTGAGACAGCCGTATCACACATGACCGATTGTTTTTTGCTATTGATGTTGGCGGGAGCTGGTGATCAGTTGCAAGGTATCAAACGCGGCATCATGGAGATGTGCGACATCATGGCCATTACCAAAGCTGAGGGAGAAAATACAGCAGCAGCCAATAGAGCTAAGGCTGAGTATCAAAATGCACTTCATTTGTTTCCTGAAAGAGAGGACCATTGGTTCCCTCCCGTGGTGACAGTTTCTGCCATTCAAAAAACAGGAATAGATGATTTGATTTCAGCATTGGAGAAGTATGAGGATTGGATGAAGCTGAGAAATGGGGAGCAGAAAAGAAAGAAGCAATTGCTTTATCAAATGGAGCAAGAGTGGATGCGGCAATGGAAGCAAAGCAAAATGAATGACCCGCAATTCCAACTATTGTTTCAACAATTGCAGGAAGCAGTAGCCAACCAGCAAATCAGCTTGGCCAGCGCGGTGCAACGATTGGTGAGGGATTGAAGCGGTATCCCGCAGTGCGGGCTGTAAAGCCAGCACGAGGAATACAAGCGGAAAGCCCGACCCCGCAAAGCGGGGGCACCACCAAAAAGTGTTAGTGATTGATGAGCAGCTTCACAAAAAACTCGCGACCTTCTTGTTGGATTCTAACACTGTAAAAGCCATTGGGAAGCTCCCTGAACGTAATGATTCCTGAGTTGTTCTGCTTTGTCAAGACGACTTGTCCCATGGCATTCAACACCCAAATTTGAGCAGCGGATTGGTTGTCATTGAGCACCACCACTGGATCTGTTCCGTTGTTGTACAAGTCAAAAGGAAATTGAGGTATTTCACGAACAAAAACGGTACTGGTATCGGAAGTATCTGTTGTGTCAACAATCTCTGTGGTGTCAATGGGTATATAAGTCAAATCATGAAAGTCTATCATATTTACCCAATGCGGGTGATCAATGAAAGGATTTCGGTTCTGTTGAATAGACTGAATATAGTCGTTCCTGGCGCGCTCATATCCATCTGGCAAATCATTGAAGTGCCATTCCAAGAGGGTTTCCACAGATTGAGGAGCTTCACTCAATCCTGGTAAAACTACGTTATTCAATTGATCAAAAGTCCAATTTAAGTTATCCAAACCATCATAACGAAGTGACATATATAACAACGCGCGGGCGGCGTCACCCTTTTGAATTTCACGTGGTTCATAGACCACTTGATTCAGGTCATTAAAACCCAACTTACCCAAATGAAAAGACGATGAAACGGTTTCCACTTCTCCCAGAGGATGGTTACTGCGAACTCCATTGGCATTGTTTTGTTGCGTAGGAAACAAGTGATGTTGATCCGCATACTCATCTGTGCCTGTACCAGAATAACTGGGCATCCAACTGT
Source organism: Flavobacteriales bacterium (assembly GCA_947457325.1). GTDB lineage: Bacteria > Bacteroidota > Bacteroidia > Flavobacteriales_D > Sanyastnellaceae > CAMCTV01. The sequence goes on from CANGVU010000153.1 coordinate 1,513, forward strand.
GGCAATACGTATGCTCACGGCTGATGGGCAACCAGTCAAAAGGAGGAGTGTAAATGTGATGGAATTGAGAGTAAACGCATGTAACAACCTTTTGACCATCGGCAGTATCCTCAGCTGCAAAGTCGGCGATCATGGTTTCATCATAGCTATTGTAGCTTATCTTAATGTATGGCTCTCTTATCCGGGTTTGAAGATCACTGATAAAAGTAGCTTGCGTGGAATCAATAGCCGCATAATAATCCGCCATCATGTTGAAGGGGGTGTTGATTACAAAAGGTTCGTCATAAGGGACATAAACTGGACTACCACCGCCGTTTTCTTTGGTATACAATTGATAGAAATAAGATCTGCTTGCACGCAAAGACTTTTGAAGAAAACTAGGTACTGTTCCTGCATATGCGACTTGATCATCACCAAGATAATCACCTTGCTGATAGTTGATTCCATCCTCAGGAGCAGAGAGCAAAGCACTATTACCACGAACCAAAACAAAACCCATGACATTGGGATTGGCAGGCCAATTCAGTTGAGCCTTGTATGTTGTAATCCCAGATACCTGAACCTGAGCAAAAGACCAAAAGCCAATGCAAACAAAAACAACAAACCCTATAATTCTTTTCATACACTCTTTTTTTATTCTCCCTTTTTAAAATACGACCAACCCAACATGCTCCATCCAGCAATCATCAACACCCCTCCTATGGGCGTTATTGGACCAAGAAAAGCATTGATGGGCAATTGAAAAATAGCATTAAAAACCAATAAGTAAATAGAGCCACTAAACATAACTAGCCCATAGAAAACCAGTCGAAAAGCTGACAAGTGGCTTGCATCAAAACCTGACGAAAACCGGACTAGCATCAGCGCTAAGGTCATGATCAAATGATACAAAACCCCTGTTTTAAAAGATTCTATTTTCTCTATACTCACCCAATTCTTCAAACCATGTGCACAAAATGCACCCAAAACAATAGCAAAAGCCAAGAGGAAGAGCAAGGTTGATTTTTTTGACATCGGTACAAAAGTAGGGCAATAAATTGGTCAGTTTTGAAAGATGCCTTATATTTCGAGATTAAACAAACCGAACCCGTGAAAGTGAAACTAAAGATTTATATAGGCATAATCTTTTTGTTGCTGAGTGTTTCTATGTCGGCGCAGACCAAAAAAGATGAAGCCAAATTGACTAAAGAAGCCTTAAGTTTTTTTGATGCCCGTCAATATGTTGATGCGTTTCCCTTGTATTCACAGTTGGTTGCGCTTAACCCATCAAATGCCGATTACGCCTATTATTTCGGTGTTTGCGCAACATTTTGCGATATTGATAAGACCAATGCTGTCAAGTATTTGAAGCAGGCGATAAAAGGAAATTACTCGGCGCCTGAGGTGTATTATTTTCTTGGAAGAGCGTTGCATTTGAGCTATCAGTTTGGGGAAGCTTGCGCTGCTTACGAAACTTTTTTGGATGTTGCTACGCCTGAAATCATTCGAAAATATGATGCTTTGCGCCAAATTCAGATGTGTATTTACGGCACAAGATTGCTGGCCAATCCCAAGGAGTTGATGGTAAAGAAAAGAACGGAGGCTGAGCGCATTAACTTTTTTCGATACATGCAATTGGAGGCAGTTGGCGGTAAAATCATCACCACTCCCAATGAACTTCTTCAAGGCCGAGATAAAAAATCTGCCAATCCTCATTTGATTTACTTGAATGGAACGCCTAAGAATATCTATTTCTCTATGCTCACAGACACAGCGGGATTGGACATTTTTCAGGCAGAATTAAAATCAGACGGTACTTATGGTGTGCCGACTCCTTTGAGTGGAAAGGTGAATACAAACTTTGATGAAGACTATGCCTTCCTTCATCCCAATGGCAGAAGTTTATATTTTGCTTCAAAGGGGCACAACAGCATGGGGGGATATGATATTTTCCGATCAGATGTAGACTCTTTGACCAAGAAATGGAAGAAACCTGTGAATCTTGGATTTGCGTTCAACACGCCAGATGATGACTTGTTTTTCATCTCTGATGCGGACAACAAGACAGCCATTTTTGCATCCGGAAGAACGAGTGATTTGAATCATTATTCGTTGTATCAAACAGCCTTTGAAGGCACTCCCATTGATATCATTTATGCTAAAGCAAAGTTTGCCAATTTGAACAACCCAGAGAACAATGTAGCTCAATTGGTGGTCAAAGATTTAGAGACCGGAGAAATTGTTGGCGATGTAACCTCTGATGTAAAGACGGGCGCTTTTGATGTTTACTTTCCAAAACCAGGACGATATTCCTACACCGTAACATTACCCGATGGCACAGAGCAATTGGTAGCAGAATTTGATGTGCAACCCGGAAGATCAGGATCTGTTTATTTTCCGCAGCAGGTCAATGTTTCCAAGAACGAGGAAGGCAAAGATGTGGTTACCGTCAAGAACGGACAGGACCTGGCTTTGGACAGCGGAATGGAAAAAGCAGTTTCGGCATTGTTGCGCAGCAAGTCTCAACTTCCCGTATCCAAGCAAGCTGAGGACATGGCCAATATGGAACGCAGCATGACGAACGCTCCTGCATTGGCAGGCTTTTCCAAAGGGAAAACAGCTGAGGACATATTGAATGATATGAAGGCCGAGGCTAAAGCTTTGAGTGCAGCCCAGCCCGTTATCCAACAACAAAAGCAGGCTGCTTATCAATTGGCCAATCAACAAATCAAGTTGTCTCAGATTACAATGGCTCAATCTGACTCATTGATTAAAGTGGTGAGTGCTAAGGTGGAGGCTGCCAAAACAAAAGGCAATCCATACATATTCACCGATGCGGATCGTGAATTACTGAATCAAGCTCAGCAGCTGCGTGAAGAGTCAGAGGCCCATCGCCTCAAGGCCAAGGGGGCGTTAGAACTGGCCGATCAGTTGAGTGCCTATCAGGCTACGTTGGAACCCACTTCAAAAGAATTGCTGTCTCGTTCCACTAAACTACAGAGTTACTTAAAAGACAACAATGTAGAAGGAGCTGTTGAAGTTTTAACAGAAGAGCGCAAGCGACTATTGGCAGAACAATCAAGACCCAAAAAACCCAACAATGCTTTGCCACAACGCGCCAAATCAACAGCACGTGATCACCAAAGCAATGAGGAGTTGTATGCCAAAACTTTGCAGGAA
>CANGVU010000154.1 GCA_947457325.1 Flavobacteriales bacterium
TGTAAAAAATCACTTCCTTTCCGCAGGAAAAATCATTGAGGGATACTTTTCTTTCTTCTTTGTTTTTAATCAATTCCTGATGGATAAAAACTATTTTAGGTTTAATCAAACTCTTTTGCTCTATCCAATTTGACCAATCCATTAATAAAGCTTTTATTTTTTCAATGTCGGTGTTACTGCTAAAACGATGATAGTAAATGAATACGTATTCTGCAGGTTGATCGGTTGCGTATTTGAATCGTTCAATCTTCCGGAGCAAGGATTCTCTTACATTTGGCTTGAACACATCATGATGTGTGAATTCAACGTCATTACATACGGACGATTCATAGATATTGAGTTTACAGTTATAAAAATTGTTTTTAACGACAATTTTATTTTCAACAGTTGCGTAGTATAGAAACTTTTCGTCTAAGAAGTGTTTGAATTCCTCTTTGCAGATCTCTAAGATATATTCAATATTGAATCTACCGCTGCCAAAAGGGTAAGTAGCAGTGCGCAGTTTTGAATCCTTTAGAATCTCATCAATCAGGCAGTTTTCACCGAGAGAAACAAAAGTTAATTCTTTAATCCTCATTTTTTTGATAAAAAAAAGAAGCATATAAATGCTTCCTTTCAATTCTTTTCAACTTGCTTTTACGGCTTTGGAGTTTCTTCTTTTTTTCCATCACCAGAACACTTACCACCTTCTTTCTTTTGGTCTTTAGAGCAACAAGCAGCGCCTTCTTTTTTCTCACCTTTAGAGCAACAAGCAGCTTTTTCAGTTGAACCGGTTACACCTTTGTCCTTAGAACAACAAGCTTTACCATTCTCTGCTTTTCCGCAAGAGCTTTTCTCTTTGATAACTTGTTCTTTCTTTTCAGTATTGGTATTAGCGGCAGCGTTTTGCGTTTGAGCAGAAGCCACACCAGCCATCAAAATCATGAAGGCTACGAATGCAAAAATCTTTTTCATTGTTTTGAGTATTTAAACAAATATAAGCTGAAAATTGAATTTTTATTCAATCAAAAATCAGTTTACCTTTAGTGGGTGAAGACAAACTTGGATTTTATTCTATCGGAGAGACCCTCGGGAGGCTGGAAATGGGCCATGCAGGCGCTTCTCATCGCTGTGTCTATTCAGGTTTTCACAACGGCTATCGTCTTCTTTACTACTTCCAATGGCTACGATGCTTTTGACCAAGATCAGCAGGAGGCTGTGACGGAAGAAATTCCATTGCAATTTGAAGAGGAAACCCCATCTGCCAACGGTAGCCAGGATGAAGGTCCCTTGCGCAATGTGATGTCGATGGAAGGTGCTGAGTTAGGAGATGGCGTTTATGATCATACTGGTCAACGCAGCGAAATGTCTCCGGAGGAATACGCCAAGCGTACGTTTGATGAATTGAAGGAAAAGCACAAAAATGATCCCAAACCTGAACGGAATTCATCCAATTTAGCAGACCCCAAACCGAATCCAGACAAAGATCCCAATCCACCTTCTGGAAAGAATACTGCAGGCGCGGTAACTGTAGAATGGAGTCTGGCGGGAAGAACGGTAAGCAATGGACCAAAGCCAACTTATCGCTGTAAACAAGGGGGAATGGTAAAAGTGAATGTTGTCGTAGATGACAAAGGACAAGTTAAGTCGGCTAGCATTGATCCATCTTCCACTGATTTTGAATGTCTGTTGGATGAGAGTTTGGCACATGCCAAGAAATGGCGTTTTAATGCGGTATTGGGCAAGCCCAATCAAAATGGGACCATTGTTTTTCGCTTCTCAGCGCAGTAATCAGGCTTTGAGTTTATTGACTACGGAAGTTGTTGAAAATCCGGGGACAAAATCAATCACTTGTACTGATCCGCCCCAAGATCTGACTTCTTTGGATCCCACCATATACAGCTTGTGTGAAGGGTCTGTTTGATGCGGATCGTAATCGCCACCTTTGACCAACACATCTGGTTGAATTGAAAGTATCAATGCCAAGGGAGTTTCTTCTTTAAAAATGACCACCCCGTCCACTGCACGCAGCGCTTCTAAAACGCTCTTGCGCGCCAATTCATTGTTGATTGGCCTTTCAGGACCCTTATTTAACTTTTTGACGGAATCGTCATCATTGAGGCCAATGATTAGAATGTCACCCAAAGATTTGGCTTTTTGCAAATAGGAAACGTGTCCAACATGCAAGATGTCAAAGACGCCATTGGTAAAAACAATCTTTTTACCCTCTTTTTTCCATTGATCAAGTTGTGGTATCAACGATTTTCTTTTTTGCGCGTTGATCCAAAACTACAAAACCAATCGCACCTACGATAATCTCAATAACGGTTTTGCCCAGCCAAGAAATCCAAGCAAAGGTCAACCCCAGCGATCCAGCGTAACCCAACGCCTCAAATCCCCATTTGGATGTCAAGTGATAGGCACCTAACCCACCTTGTGTAGGCACCACCATACCAAAACTACCAGCAACCAAAAAGAACAACGCATCCGACATGTTCATGTAGTTGGTATCAGCCAATGCTTTCATCATGAAGTAAGCCATCAACAACCAACACACCCAAACACCTATTGTGTGGATGGTGAACCATCCTTTTTGTTTCAATGCCAAGATTGATTTTAAACCATCCAAAACACCAAGGACAAAAAGATAAATCTTTCCAAAGAATGCGATGTGTTGAAGTTTTTTAAGGGCCCACCAACCGATCAGCGTAGCCAAAGATCCGGCAAAGAGGATATAGGTTAATAAATAGTTTTTTTCTTGAGCTTGACCAGGTGCGGCTGCTTTGGCGTCTGTGATTTTGTTCCAAAGTGCAACAAGAGCATCAGATTGGAGCCAAGAAACCAATGCGATAACCATCAATAGATTCAATGTGTCCACCAATCTCTCAAGGATCACAGTTCCCACCAATTTGTCCATGGGGATTTCCTCGGCTTTGTTGAGCACAGCGCAGCGCGCTACTTCACCGGAGCGAGGAATCAAGTCGTTCATCAAATAACCAAAGGCTACGGCGTGGACTGGGCTTGATGCTCGGGTAGTGTATCCAAGCGGTTCAATCAAAATGCGCCAACGCCATCCGCGGAACATCATTGCGACGTAGCTGGCCAACATGGAAAGGAAGGCCCAACCCCAATTCAGATGCGTAGCCGCATTCCAAATGGTATCAAAATCGGCGTCCATAGAGGCATAATATGCTAATCCGATGCCTATGCAAAGAAACAGGGCATATTTTAAGCCCTTGATCATGGAACTAAAACTTTATTGGATGCGGTATCGGGAAAAACAATCCAAGGTTTAAAGGTTTTTGCAGCTTCAAATTCCAGGGATGCGTATGAACAAACAATAACGATATCTCCTACAGCCACGCGTCTTGCAGCAGGACCATTTAAACAGACAACACCAGAGTTGCGTTCGCCGGTAATGATGTAAGTTTCAAAACGTTCGCCGTTGTTGCAATTGAGAATATGAACCTTTTCACCTTCTATCATGTTGGCGGCTTCCATCAACAGCGGATCTAGGGTGATGCTACCGATGTAGTTGAGGTCCGCTTCCGTGACCGTTACCCGGTGAATTTTTGATTTTAAAACTTCGATGGTCATCATGTGCGCGCAAAAGTACACATATCAGTGCAATTGCGAAAATATATGCACCTTATATGATGCTTGCGGGTGAACTTGGTTCTTTGAAATTTTGGGACATGCAAAAGATGTCGCAGTACCTATTGGCCTTATTTCGGCTTTTCTATCCCCGAAATTGCGCCCAGTGTGGATGGGATTTGTATCAACATGAAGATGGACTGTGCATGCGGTGCTTGCATGCACTTCCACATTCGGTGGCCATGCTCAATCATCCTCAGATGCGAAAGGTATTTTTTGGTAGATGCTCATGGGAGGAACAATGGATTTTTTTGAAAATGGAGAAGAGCGGACCTGTACGAGATGCCTTGCACAGTTTGAAGTACCGGCACTGTCCGCATGTTGGAAGCGCTTTGGGCAAGTGGTGGGCGCTTAAAATTGAACAGCAATATGGAAGACCAAATTGGGATGTCATGATTACAGTGCCACTCACCAATGAGAAGAAAAGGAAAAGGGGATACAACCAATGTGATTGCATAGCAGAACCCATGAGTGAGCGTTGGAATATTCCATTGGAAAAAGAACTACTCATCAAGCGTAAGGGAAACAAAAGCCAAACATTGAAGTCGCGAATCATGCGGAATTCGTCCGGTGAAAATCCATTTGAGGTGTTGGATCCACAAAGGTGGGAAGGGAAGCACATTTTGCTTTTGGATGATGTTGTTACAACAGGGGCTACATTGGAGCAATGTTATCAAGCATTAAGTCAAATTAGGAATGTCCGTTTATCAATGGCTGCGCTGGCAATTCCTGTGCATAACAGGCTGGTGATTTAAAAAAAATGATTATGTTTGAAAGAGTTATGAAAAAGTACATTTTTACTGCAGGAATTGGGGCTCTATTGCTTTTTTCGCAATGTCAGAAAGAAGCAGGAGACGGTGGATTGGCGACCATCAAGGGAGTCATCAATAGAGAATACCGCACCGTATTGAGCAATCCTTCCACGGCCATGGAAGAGCAATTGCCCGCTTTGGACCAAGAGGTATATATTGTATATGGAGACAACATTTCACCAGATGATAAAGTAGTAACCAA
>CANGVU010000155.1 GCA_947457325.1 Flavobacteriales bacterium
CTTCTTCTGCCATTTCCAGCGCTTGGATGACTTCTCCTTTGTCATAATAGACCCATGCTTGAAAAACCTCAGCATACAATACCCCCAATTCGTCATCAATGTCATCGTAAAAATTCTTGGACTTGTCCAACCAAGCAATGGCTTGATCAAAATTGGAGCGTCTGTCTTCTGCAATGCTCAAATCATAACAAGCTTCAGCAGCAAAATGCTTGTTGTCCTCTCGCGGATAATCTCCCAACTGATTCATCACCCACTGCGCATACTTGGTCAATGAATCGGGTTGATTCAGCTTATATCCCTTGGCAATTTCCAGCGCCAAACGCAGACCAGTGGTGTCTTTCCTTTGCTTAGACCACTGCCGCTTCATTTCAGCCATATCAGTCGCCTCTTGTGCCAACATTCCTGTCATGCACAAAATCCATAAGCCAATGGTACCTATCCAACGCATTTCTCAAAAATACAATGAACTCAAGCTAAAGTCCTTGAAATCAATCCAAAAGCTATTTTGTTTAATAATTTAACATTTTTATTAAACAGAAATAAAAATTACCCCTACATTTGTTGAAGAATTAAACAAAAAAGTTAAACAATGAGCACGTTAGAATTCAATCACTTGGTCGCAAACAACAGCACTCAATTGAGAGGCTTTGCTTTCAACTACACCAAAAACTGGGATGATGCGGAGGATTTGATTCAAGATACACTTTACAAAGCTCTTCGCTACAAAGATTACTTTCAAGAAGGAACCAACTTCAAAGGTTGGTTGTTTACCATCATGCGCAACATTTTCATCAATGGGTACAAACGCAAAAAATTGCAACAAAATCTTTTGGAAGAATCCGCGCACAACGTGATGATCAATGGCAGCAAATTGAAAGAGGATACAATCTCTTCCACTTTGAACCACCAAGAAATATTAAAAGCTGTAAATACCCTCAGTGACGATTACCGCAAACCTTTTCAAATGTTTGTAGATGGTTTTCATTATGACGAAATTGCAGAAGAAATGGGCATCCCCATGGGAACGGTGAAAAGTAGAATCTTTCACGCACGCCAAAAATTATCCAAAATGTTGGTCGATTTTCAATAGGATTCTAATTCTACTTGATTGGTTGAGCTTATTTCATTAAGTTTGTGCAACCTAACTATTGATTGAAAGGTCATTAGATGAAGAATTCCAACCTATGAAATATTTTTTCTTCCTTGTATTACTCGTGTCCAGCACTTTTGGTCTGAGAGGTCAAATGGTTTTGGCACCTCCTATTCCAATCAACGCCAATGGATTGAACTATTACATCAACGATGTACTCATCAGTTCAGGTGTGAGTTCAGATTTTATTTCGTTTATGGGACAGCCTGAACAAATTAGACATTTCACATCAGGGGGGACAGCTGCAGGAATTCCATTTGAAAGTGGAATCATTCTCTCGTCAGGCAATGCGGCTGATGTTGCTGATGTTGCTGCGGGGATGAGCACAGACGTTATTCCCAACTGGACAGCTGCACCACTGAATCCTCCTCCCACTCCAGTTTGTTACCCTTCACCTTGTCCCACACCGATGCCGAACACCCCCTATCCTGATATCGTGAACCTACTGTTGAACGATGCCAGCGGTGTTTATGGTCAATTAACCGCCTTGGGCCTTTACAACGGTTTTGCGTTTACACCGTCAAGTATCCACGATGAGGTGATACTTGAATTTGACTTTATTCCAACAGGACCAACGATGTCTTTTGATTATATTTTCGGATCTCAAGAGTACGGAACTTATGAATACTCAAGCTATAATGATATTTTCGGTTTTTATGTTTCAGGCCCCAACCCGGATGTGACAGCGGCCAATTACGATAATGTAAACATTGCACACATTCCTGACCCAGGATTTGAAGAACTACCCATAACCATATCTACCATCAATAACGACACTCCCCCCATGTTCAGTCAATACTACAATGACAATACGACAGGGGCTTTTGGTATAAATGGAAATGGATTCACCGACATGATGACAGCGAGCTTAGATGTTATTCCTTGCTCAACCTACCATATTATCCTAACAGTATCTGACTGTCAGGACGGAATTTTAGACACTTATGTGGTGCTCAGAGAAAACTCATTGCAAAGCATCCCAGACATTACTGTTGATTTAAATATCAATGGTTCTTCTATCACCAACAACCTGATTTTTGAAGAATGTGGTAATCCAGTGCTTCATTTGGAATACGATCCAACTGCGCCACTTGCCCCTTCATCAGCTACTGCCAATGTGGTTTGGGGTGGAGATGCTATTGCTTTCGACGGTTCCAATCCCAATAATTACGACTTTGCAGGCTTGGACAACAATGGGACCAATACTCCATTACCATCAACTATTACTTTAGATGTGAACAATCCATTTATTGACATCACCCTTGGCGCCATTGATGAAGGCAATAATGAAGGCCTAGAAACCATTGTTCTTGAAATTCTGACCCCTGTTTCTGGATGCGCTGGATTGTTCAACTCACAAATGCAACAAATCATCATCAATGACCTTCCTCCTTTGGATTTGGCCTTTGATTCTTTGGCAATTATGCATACCATTGATTTTGACACTTTGTATCTGGCTTGCAACAACCAAACTCCTTTACCATACGACCTCACAGGTGGTGACGCCAACTACACTTATTCTTGGCAAGATGAAACGGGTGAGATTAGCACCAACAATACACTAGTCTATGACGGTGCCGTAATGGGAGAAGGGAACATTTCTCTGACCGTAGCCGATGGCTGCAATCAAGTAACAACTGATGTTCTTCAAGTTGAATTCCCTCGTTTGGAATTCTCACTTGGGAATGACTTTGTTGGCAATTGCCAAGACCCACACACAGTTTCTCCAGACGTCACATCTGGAACTCCTGGTATCAATTTCCAATGGTATGCCGATGGTGTATTAATGTTCGCCAACAATCAACCCAATAACACTGCCATCAGTGAGACATTGACTTTCAATGATACAACTTATGTCGCCGTTAATGGTATTGACCTTTGCGCACAAACTTACACTGACACCATGATATTCTTCATCCCCGATGCACCTTTGGACATTACCAATATCCCTGACACGAGTGTTTGTCTCTATGGTAACGCTTCTTTTTCTGCTGAAATAACCGGTGGCGGAGGTGGATATGTAATTGAATGGCCTCAACTGAATATCATGGGTGCCAATGCAACAGTTTACAATATTCTAGGTGACGTCACCCAAATTGTGCAAGCTGAGGACGTATGCGGATCTGTTGCTTATGACACCATCCATATTCACATGGCCCCTGTATCCGCCCGTTTCGAAGCTACCATGTTGGATGAAAACATTTACGAATTTGCCAGTATTCCTTGCGATAGCTGTGTATACGAATGGGATTTGGGAGATGGCTATACTACACAGGATACCCTTTTCACTCATGAGTTTGACGGGTTAGATGCATACACTGTAGAACTTACTGTGGTGAACGACGCCGGATGCTCAGATCATCAAGAGTTCACGGTAACAGCCCCAGCCTATTATTACATTCCTTCCGGATTTACGCCCAATGGAGATGGAATCAATGATGGCTTTGGTTTGTTCATGGAAAATGTTGAATTGTATGAACTCACCATCTTTAATCGATGGGGTCAAGTTGTACATTATAGCAACGACCCTGGTCAGCCTTGGTTGGGTGATGTGAATCAATCAGGACAATATTACGCCCCCAATGGTGTATACTCTTATAGCCTAAGATTCAAAGGGAAAAACAAAGAGGCCAAAACAATTCATGGCAATATTACCATCATGCGTTAATCCTCAATTTCCTTCTCTGCCAAAAGATTAGAAATCATAGCAACGATTTGTTTGGGATGACCTTCAGGCATTTGCTTGAATTGCTCATGTAAAAAGGTTTGAGATTCAATCAGCTGTTCTTCTGACAATGGACCATCCATGACTTCCATGATCGAGTAGCATTCAAGAATTGTCTCCATACCTCCATTGATTCCAATTTGAATCAACTCTTTGACGTGCTCTTTTGGATTACCTCCGCAGTTCCACATGAATGCCATGATTTGACCATAATGTGCTTTCCATTCAGTATTCCGCAAAGCCTTCATGAATTCCTCTTCAAATCCTGAAACTTTAACCGTATTCAATATATCACGCAATTCATTTTTCAGATCACCTTCAACAGAGTGAATAAAAACCGAAATCAATGGCGAAATAAAATGTACTTGAGGATGCGCTTGTAATGCCTCAATTGCCTTTCTAACTTTATCATCATCCTTGGAAAACAAATCGTCCATGACTTTACTTTCCCATTCTTTATTCACTTTTGCCATTGCAGTATTTTTTTGCGAAAATAATTGCAATTCCCTAGGAAATCTTCTAATATTGTATGAAACAAAAAAACATTCAAGTGAAAAATCTATTCGCCCTAGTGCTTGCCTTAATCACATTTAATGCTTTTGCACAAAGCAACACCCCTATTCAAATTACGATCAACGGTCAAACAGATCGTGGTGCGCTATGGCAGATTCATGAAGATTTAAAAGTGCAAGGACTTAATTTCATTTACACACCTGAGTTTGATAACCAGCGCAGATTGACCAAACTATCTTACAGCATCAAA
>CANGVU010000156.1 GCA_947457325.1 Flavobacteriales bacterium
CTTGCTGAGACATTCCTTGCGAGTGGCTGTTGTCCAATCCTATAGAATGAAGCTTGTTGCTTTTATCAAAAACGACATCATTCATTTTACAGAGTAAATCCCCTCCTATAAAACCATTTCCCATCCACTGATCATTTGCATCAAAAAAATTGTAGAAACCTCCCCCCATACCAAATCCAAACTCGAAGGACCACCCTACCGCACAGTAAACGGTGCTGTCTTGTGTGTAACCCACCCCATGGAACATGGTCTCTCTTTGGTAATTGGGATAATTGGAAATGTACCACATGCCCAAACCAGATTGCCATTTCATTACTTGGGGTCTAAACTGATGGTTGTGATAAAAGCCACCAACCAAAATCAATGCATCATCTTTTACAATAGCATCATGCATCAAAATAGAATCGCCATTGACAATGTTAGTTGTATCCCATTGAACAGCCCATTGCGTGCCTATCTCAAAGGCTCTGGTAGCGGGGATAGAATCAGCATTCCAATAACTGGCAAATCCCCACCAGCTGTCATTGTTTCCTTGTGTTACAAAAGAAGATTCTAAATTTTGCGCGTTGAGAAATAGGTCCAAATGATTGTCAACAGTTAAACTACCAATGGCACTTACATCGTTTACCATCCACAAACTCAAATCCCAACCTCCGTTCTCGTTCAACTCTTTTCCTATGATCAGTAATTCTGCATTTTCTGACAAACTAAAACGCTGAGCAAATTGCCAACCTTCCTCTTCTAAAATCTTGTTTTCTAAAATCTGCCCATTGGCATCCAACTCATACAATACAACATCATAACCCAAAGCAGAAAAACTAGAGGTTGTACCCAACAACAACAAATGCCCATTGGGCAACAACATCAAATCCACGCCCACATCCACACCATTTCCGCCAAAACTGTAACTTCCCAAACACTGATGTGCTGAGTCCAGATGTATCAAATAGATGTCCTGACCATACAACTCAGTGCTAGAACTTGTCCCAATGGCCCATAGCGTGTTGTCTTCTGCAACAACCATTCTCTCCAATACTTCATCACCCCCGTACCCCATTCTATCCCACCACAGGGTATCAATCACCACCGATGAAGACTGTGCGTGGCCTTGTGCAAAGCACAATAAAAGAGTGAATACAAAGAATAGTTTAGGCATGAATAGCGTCGTGAATTTTACAAAGTTCCGTCAATAAACTTTCCAAATGTTGCAAGTGCAACATGTTGGCCCCATCGCTTTTGGCTTCCTTGGGATTGGGGTGTGTCTCTATGAACAAACCATCCACTCCAGTTGCTATGGCAGCCTTGGCAATGGTACCAATCAACTCAGGCTTGCCTCCTGTCACACCAGAAGATTGATTGGGTTGCTGCAAACTGTGCGTGCAGTCCATCACTACTGGAGCAAATTGCTGCATTGCCGGAATATTGCGATAATCCACGATGAGGTCTTGGTAACCAAACATTGACCCTCTTTCTGTAAGCCAAACATTTTGATTCCCTGATTGCTTCACCTTATCTACAGCGTGGGACATCGATTCTCCCGAAAGGAATTGTCCTTTCTTGACATTCACAACTTTTCCTGTTTCAGCTGCTGCAATCAGCAAATCTGTTTGTCGGCACAAAAATGCAGGGATTTGCAAAACATCCACATACTTGGCTGCCAATGCGGCCTCATCAGCGGCATGGATATCTGTTGTTGTTGGCACACCCAGTTTTTGTCCAACATCCGCAATCCATTGCAAAGCCTTTTCATCACCTACTCCTGTATAAGAATCCAAACGTGAACGATTGGCCTTTCTGTATGAAGCTTTGAAAATATACGGTATGGAAAGACGATCACAAATCGACTTTACCTCATGACCAATCTCATGAACCATTGCCTCTCCCTCAACAACGCAAGGACCTGCAATTAAAAAAAATCTATTTCCCTTTAAATTGGGAAATGCAGATAACGAACGTTCATCTCTTTCTTTTCTCATATTAAAATATTCTTTTTTGTACATTGATTTGACACATCAACTGGCGACTATTCCCCATTAAAAAACCGGGTAATTCTGAAGCCATGATGGATAGGTCAAAATTCCTCTTGTTATTGTTAAAGCCAATCTCGCCAGACAATGCATAGCGATTTTGGAAAGTATGATTTAACGCCAACTCATAATGCAACTGACCACGTTTGAGTAGCACATTGCTCTTTGAGAAATACAAGGACTGCCATCCAAGTTGTCTTTGAAAACAATACGTTGTCACCCTGTAGCCGATTCCACTGGCAGAAAGACCTGCTGTTAAACGGGTGGGCAATGAAACACTTTTGTCTTTTGTTTTTTTCTCAGGTTCAGTCCACTGTTCAAGTGCCTCATCACCCGATTGACCGTTCAAAATGGCCTCTGACCAGGACACGCCTGTAAACTCATCATTGGCTCTCCAAACACTTCTTTCAACATCTTTGAACTTCAACCATCCCAAGTCACAAACTTCAGCATCCCATTGCACAACACCCTCCTGCTTTTGCCATTGAAAGTCCAATCCCATTCCCACTCCGCTATTTCGTTGCAACGATTGAACTTGTACCATCTGGTAATTCAAATCAATGAACTGACCAGAGGGATCGGTATATACATCTCCATTGTCTATTCTAAATTGATAGTAATCTCGGCCCTCAATGCCATTGATGTATAAGGACCAACCATTTTTGACACTCTGAAATCCTAGACCAATTTTTTGATAAGACAACTGCGTAAAAGAAGTACCTGACAAATCCAATTGTTTGCCAATGACGGGAGCGTTACCCAACATAGCCAAACCAAAAACATCCTTGCTAAAGATCACATGATTCCAACTCGCTCGTTGCCATTGAACACAAAAGAAACCATCAGGAAACAAAGAGGAAGAGTCCATCGCTGAACGAATTTGAATTCCGAACTGCTGATGCCCCATCAATTGATTTCTCTGTTTTAAATTGGACCAAATATTTTGGTTGGTTGTATGGTCCAAAGTCCCTCCGTAAAGAACTTTCTTTACAAAGTTCAAATTGATCTCATTGCTTTGCGTCAACCAAGAACCACCAACAGATACATAAACTGGTTTGTTCTCTAATTCAGGGGCGTCACCAAATATTGCCCCATTATCTTGTCCAAAAACCCAAAAGGACATGAAAATTAAAACTACATTCAAGCAAAATGTTCTCATTCTATTGTGGTTTGTAGTATTACGTTGCCTATCACTTTCAAGCTTGCAAATTGTTCAGGTCGCACACCTACAAATGAAGGATAATGGGTTGTATTAAAAACCCAACGCGCGCGAAGTCCCCCATTCGCTTTGATTCCCTCCCATTGCTTGGGATTCACTTTCAAAGAGGAGAGACTACTTTCTATGATTAAATCATTGTTTGTTGCATTCCAACCACCTGCATCAACATGAATGGCACCCAACAATTGGGACTCATGCATTACTTTTACATCCGCTTCAAAGGGAAATGCATTTTCGGCTTGAAAACGCAACTCGCCATTCCAATCCACATTGCTATCCCATGTAAAATCAATCCACTCCTCTGAAGTCAAATTCTTTGCATTAAACAACAATGGAGCATGTAACTTGGAATGAATGCGCATCATTTTACTGGGATAAATAAAATCATTGGAGCCATTGGCGTTGCCCAAAGGATTCAAATGAAAATCAGCATCTACTACTACATTGCCACCCAAGTAATGCGCAACATCCAGCAAATTGGAATTTTCTTCGTTCCAATGCAAATTCAAAAATTGCGGACTCACAGCTCCCTGCCAATCTTCAGCGCGAGCAATTGCCAACGCTTGTCCAATACCTGGCGCTGTTAATGACAAAGGCTCCTCATTGTCAGCATTAAATTCAACACCATTCCAATTCATGAGAACGTCCACACCCATCCAATTTTGAATTTCGCAATCCCAGTTCAATGATTGCAATTCAATCTGCCCCTGGGGAAAATCTTTTCCCAAAGACAGTTCCTCATGCAGTGAAATATTTTGTTGTCCAAAATATCCTCGAGCATAGGCAACTACTGGCGCAATAAAAGATACTGCAAGGCAAATGGTTTCACCAGCCATAACAATTACATTTTGACTGGCCGATGAAGAGGCAGATACTTGCATTTTGGTTGAAAGATCGTTGACCAAAAAACCGGTGACACCAGTCAAATCAAATTGTGCATGACTCAGGTCCAAATCACCTTCAACGACTCCTGGAGCTGTTAATGATCCGGCAGAAACATCCACATCAATCTCCAAGTCCGAACCTAGAATGGTTGCGCGCTGAATACTGTACAGGCAATGAAGCGGACCTGCAATGTGATTTTCTATGCGATAATGCAGAATTCCTGAACTTAAATTAAGGGCCTTTAGCTCGACATCCTGTGGTAATAATCCGGATTGGTTCTGGGTTTCATTGATAAGCATTACTCCCGGAGGAACACTTGCTGAAACCGGAACCTCGTAATCCAATTGAATGGTTGTATCTTGGATGGTCAACAAAGAATCCACACCAAAATCAATGGTTGTATCATAAACCAAATCATACCAACCACCGTCATTCACCTGAA
>CANGVU010000157.1 GCA_947457325.1 Flavobacteriales bacterium
CGTCTGGAAACCAAACTTTGATTTATGATCAGTTAGAAGTTGGTGAATCCTATTATGTTGCCTTACATAGAAACAGCGGAACATCTAATGCATCGGCTAAAATTTGTTTCCATCACTTTGTAGAGTCTACATGTGACAATTATTATTCAAACGGAACTGGAGTTTATACAAGTGTATGTAGCAGTTACAAAGTAGCATACCGCGCTAACGCAACAAGCTACAGCATCAATATGTTGTCAGCTTCTCAGAACAATGTCAATTTGAATTATGCGGCTTACACTTATACAACGCCAAACAGCGGTACGGTAATCGCTCGTTTGGGAACTTTGGTTGCTCCAAACAATACTGGAAGTCCAATCAACTACTCATTGAATGTTGGTGTGGTTTATTCATTACCAGATGCTGCAGGTAACTTTAGCTCAATCATGGCTGAACCTACTTCTACTTGCTCATTGACTTTGAATGCTGAGCCCACTACTTCGCTTCGTTTGGCGGATCGTTGTCCAACGTTAAAAGCTACTAATCAGCCGATTTCCATGAGCCGTGCTGTTTGTGGAGCATTGTATTATCAATGGGAGTTTACGCAAACTTTGCCATCAGCAGCCCCTGCAGTATATGCCAATACAGCCAACTTTGCTAGTGTATTGTTCTTGAACAATGTTCCTGGTATGGGTCCTGGAAAAGTTTACAATGTTCGTGTTAGAGCAGTACATGCTAGTGGAAACATGGGAGAGTGGGGAAGCACAGAATGTTTAAGAACAGTAGGCAGCAGTGGAATGGATTTATTGGCGGAGAATCAAACAGCAGGATTGGTAGATTTTGGTTCTACGGATGTGGCCATCTATCCAAACCCAGTGATGGAGGGTACTTTTACCATCATAGGCCAAGAAGCTATGGAATCAGAAGCCAAAGTTGAAGTTTACAACAACCTTGGTGCTCGAGTTTGGTCGTCTACTTATTTCTCTGAAGGATCTAAGTTGATTGAAGTTCCTGTTTCCAATGACTGGGCTTCTGGATTGTACATGGTGAACGTAAAATGGAATGGAAGAGAAATGACCAAGAGATTGGTGATTGAAAAATAATCGTTTCAAATTAGATAATAAAGGGAGCTTTCGCTCCCTTTTTTTATTTCCATAAATGGATGATGGCTTGTTCGAAATGATGTGACCAAGCTTTTTCACTGTGGTCAAACCCATCAAATATGAGGCTTTTGAAATGAGGATTTTCTGAGAACAAAGCGTCTATTTCTTTTTGATAGGTTTCATAGTATTGATCAAGGCCTTGTGTTCCATGATCGAAGTACCAATGCGTTTTATTAGATGTTTTTTGCTTTGCGTAATTCAGAAAAGTGGTGAATATTTTTCTTTTTGGATCATCTTGCGGCCAAATTCCCGGCCAATGGGTAGAAAAGCAAGCGGCATTTCCAAAGTGACTGGGATATTCCAGTGCTGCGTACCAGGATATAAGCCCCCCCATGCTCGCGCCAGCTATTATGCAGTCCTTGGCTTTTTCACTGCCATTGTAGTGAACACGGATGTACGGAATTAATTCTTTTGTGATGAACAATAGATAAGAATCAGAGTATATTTTTCCAGCAAACATGGGTGTTTCTGGATTTCGTTTGGTTTCTTGAATCAATGAATCTTGGAAATCTTGATCCAAAGATTCAAAAGGTTTCTGAGGAAAATATTCCACGTGTCTTTTAGCCCCGTTGTTCCAAATCCCAACGGCTATGCATGGTTCGATTTGTTTCTGATCAATGAGATTTTGCAAATGTTCATCTACACTCCATTCTTGTTTATTCCATGTGATATTGGCATCAAAAAGGTTTTGACCATCATGCAGGTAAATCACCTTGTACTTTTGATGGGGTGAATAATCGCGTGGAAGCCAGATGGCAATCGATCGAGCATCAACGTAATGAGAAGAAAACGCAGGAATAAAATCAATGGTACCAACGGAAGCAGTAGGTTTCTGTCCCATTACCAAAGAGGTCAAGGTATGCAAGCCGAGACCAAAAAGAAAAATGTGTTTTTTCACTTTAGAACAGTTTCGAAAATGACAGAGGGAAAATGCGCTATTTCCAGCGCTCTAACTTTAGATTCTATGTCTTTTGACAAGTCTGATGGGGCTATAGACGCAGTGAATTGAGCAATGATATTGCCTTCATCGTAATGTTCATTTACATAATGAATGGTGATTCCTGATTGGGTTTCTTTGTTTTGAAAAACGGCGTCATGCACAAAATGACCATACATTCCTTTACCCCCATATTTTGGCAAAAGCGCAGGGTGAATATTAATGATTTTATTGGGATAAGCTTTACAAACTTGCGGTCCAATCTTTCGAAGAAAACCGGCTAAAACAATCCAATCTATTTGATGCTCTTTCAGCAGATCAAGCAAGGCTTGTTCTGATTTTAGCTCACTGTTGCTCATTTGAACAGCAGGAATTCCGTTGTTTTGCGCATGCTGAAGAATGCCAGCACCCGCAACATTGCTAATAATCAACCCTACTTGGACATCTTTCCTGTCCTTGGATTGTTCAATAATATTTAAGGCATTGGATCCAGAACCAGAACCAAGAACAGCCAATCTAATCATTAGAATTCTTTGAAAGTAGTGATGGTCATTGTTTGATTGTGTAAGGCACAAGTCGTTGAATCTTTTAAAGGTGATATTTCGCCATTGGAGTAAAAACCGCAATAGGTGGTTTCTTCTCCTATGCGTTCAATCACAGCATCCAACTCTTCTTCTGTGCGTTGCCCCAAAACGAGTCGTCTTCCTACACACGATATGAGGATAGCCAAAGAAGGGTTTTTGAGCGCGTCATTTTCGGCTGCAGCCATCTCAGCACCTTCTATCAAATGGTCAAAGTTGGCCATCATAAATTGAACTTTGGAGCCCTGAGGAATATTCCCCGCAAAGGTCATTGATCCCGTGCTTTCATCGATATTCAGAATTGTTCGAACAAGTTGCGTTCCATCATCATTGATAATGCACAAAGGGAAAAGCAATGCTGACCCCGGTAATTCTTCTGCTCGCTCACCCAAGTATCGTTTGTACAATTCCAACGCGTTGGTATTGTCCAAAGTGAAAAGGACATTCTTCTCGGATGAGGTCACTGTGCGTATAGGGCCAAATTCAGACCATCCACCTTGCGAGCCATGACTAATTTCAATGTTGTTGCCATAAAAGCCAACTGCGGCAATGATACCGGGTTGCGCTATTTCATTTACACCAACAAAGGTTTGAGTAAACCTTCCCGCATCACCTGCTAGACCGCCTGTTACCAGTACTTTTTGATTTAAATGATCATTTACACCTTGGATGAGGAAGTCTCCATTGGTTAGTGTTCCTTCACTCAAAATAAATATACTTTTCAAATCCGGGCCAGCCAAGGCATCGGCTATATTCTGTCCACAAATGGCACTGTCGGCAGAATCCGTAATGATTTGTCGGTGAATTTTTATAGTTGTTTTTTCGAAGTGAATGGCTGTGCAAACGGCGCTTTCATCCAATATTTTCTCTCCAGCAATTTCACCGGCTGTACTGCAAAAAATGAGATCGCCATTGGGATATCGACCTTTGAGCTCTGCCAATAATTGGTCTTGATTTTTTAAATCAATTCCAATAAAAATAAACACCAACTGTGCTGAATCAAGCCTAGGATATACATTGCTCCATTGCCCATCAGCGGTCCAAATACATTGTTCCACTTTCATTTTACTAAGGTACGCAGAGATTTACATTTTGTAAAAGGTTCTTCATCGTTTACCTTTGTTGAGAAGGCTGAAAAGAGATGTCGATTATCGTAAAAAATGTTTCCAAGCAATACGGTCCGCAATGGGCCCTAGATGCAGTTTCCTTTGAAATTCCAAAGGGTCAAATCGTGGGTTTCTTGGGGCCCAATGGTGCAGGTAAAAGTACCATGATGAAAATCATCACATCTTTTATCCCAGCTACAAAAGGTGAAGTTTCAGTAAACGGTTATGATGTGGTTTCTCAAAGCATGGACTCCAGAAGATTAATCGGTTATCTCCCTGAACACAATCCATTGTATCTGGAGATGTATGTCAAAGAATACCTTTCATTTATCGCAGGGATTTATCGCTTGGATAAAGTTTCAAGTAGGGTGAATGAAATGATTGACCGTGTGGGATTGGGATTAGAGGCACACAAGCGCATTGGTGCGTTATCAAAAGGATACCGCCAACGTGTGGGGTTGGCCCAGGCATTGATTCATGATCCAGCGGTGCTCATCCTAGATGAGCCTACCAGCGGATTGGACCCCAATCAGTTGATTGAAATTAGAAACCTTATTCAGAATGTTGGTCAGGAGAAAACAGTGATGTTTTCTACGCACATCATGCAGGAAGTAGAGGCCATTTGTTCCAGAGCACTCATCATCAACCACGGAAAATTAATCGCTGATAAGTCCATTCTGGACTTGAAACAAACGAGTGGAATCAATAAAATATATATTGAACTGGACGGATCTGTCCAAGATTCAATTTTGAAAAGTATTC
>CANGVU010000158.1 GCA_947457325.1 Flavobacteriales bacterium
ATTGATCATCGCTGAAACGCTAATGGTAGCCATTTTCTGATTCTTGTCAGGCTTAATCAAGTATGAACCGCTCTTTACCTTGTTCATTTGCTCACAACCTTGGCAAGTAGCGTTGACTTCCCCATTGGCACCAGGAACTGAAATCTCTACAGGATTCTCCAATCCCTTGTACAACACATTACATTTAACAGCATTCACAACTGCTACAGGCTCTCCAACAAAGAAAGCTAGTACCACGAAAGGAATGTACTCTGGTTTTCCTTTCTTCATGTACTCAATTTGCCCTTTGTAGACATGAGGACCAACTGACAAACCACCTGTACTCACCTTGAAATGACATTTTCCTTCACTGTCTGATTCTCCTTCTGGAGCTCTTCCACCCACTTCAAAAGCGGTTGGTAAAGCCTTAGGGTCTGTTTCTCCAGCCATGTAGATTTTATTCTTGCTGGACTTGTTGTAGGCAGCCAAATAAATCTCTGCTTCAAACTCTCCACCACGAATGATGTAACTCTGCTTGGGAACAACAGCTACTGTAACATCGTTGAACTTCATGTCCGTTGCGTTGATACCAGCCGCCAAAGCCATACAAACGTTGTTTTTAACGTTCATAACATCCGTCTCATATTTGGTCAAATTAGCCAAAACAGCTACCAAAGGCATGTGAAAGAAATTATTCACTTCCCAAGATTCTTCTTTACCATCTGAGGCCAAATATGGACCATCGAAATTAAAGGTACTTTTGATAGCCTCCTGCAAATCCACAGGTAAAGTAAAAGCCTCAGCTCCACTATCCGCACGTTCTACTCTAATGGCCAATAACTGATCTTTAAACTTCAATAATTTAGATTTCAAATCAGAGGCTGAAAAAGGATCTGTTCTTGGTGATGCTGGCTCGTGACCGATCAACAACGAGGTGTTGTTTTGATTCTCGTCAGGCTTAGAAATAATCACTTTACCGTCTGCGTTTTTCTCATCCGCTGGAATAGCAACTCTCTTTCCTCCTTCATCTTTCATGAACTCTTCCCAACCTTCACCCGTTTCATTGGCTTTTGATGAAGAGGCCATCACATGCGCCTTCATCTCCTCAATGAAATTGATAAGGTCATCTGAAATTTTATCCACTTCAGCTACAGCCTTTTGAAAAGGCACAGCCTTAGCTCCTTCTGTAGATGCATTGATTCCTTCAATGGTTCGTTGAGACTTCTCCTCCAAAATTGTATTGGTCTTTCCCAATCCTTTTTGAATTTGAATGAACGCTTGCAAAACATCCTTAGAAATATTCATCGCCAACAGGGCTGTCAAGACGAGGTACATCATACCAATCATCTTCTGCCTGGGGGTTTCTTTACCGCCTGCCATCTATTTAAACTTTAAGTTTGTTAATGTTTCTTTTCAGTTCAAATGATTACTGACGTGCAGTACCCATTGCATTCAACATATTGGCGTAAACCGTGTTCAATGACTTCAAGTTACCTGCTAACTCAGAGATGTTCTCCTTATAGCGCTTGGTGTCTTCCACTGATTCAGAAAGATTCTGCACCAAGCTGTGCATGTCTGCGTATAACTCGCGCGTTTGAGACATTTCCTTCAATTGTAACTCGTACATATTGTTCAACGCCGCCAAATTCTCAGACATCTTTTGCAAATGTGCTCCGGTAGTTTCTCCACTCTTAGCTTGTTCAGCCATTCCTGTTAAACTCTCAGAAACTTGAGCATAAGTATCTGCCAAATTTGAAACTTTACCTGATGCAGAGCGCAATGAACTAGCATACTCAGATGCAGCAGCTGCAGCATCTGTCGTCTCGCCCAAATGCTTTGCGTTCTGACTGAAGGTCTTCATACCTTCTCCCAAACTAGCAATCAATTCAGGATCAACTTTCGCTTCTTCCAACATCTTATCCAATTGTTGTGACATGCTACCACCAGCAGCGCTGCCAGAACCTGCTCCACCTCCTGCAACTTTTCCTTTGTTGGACTCTTTCAAACTTTTCTTACTCTCCTCAGGCAAGGACAATTCTGGATAAACCAATGACCAATCTGGATCCTCATGAATAGGTTCAAAGGCTGAGAAGATAAAAATCAAGGCCTCCGTAGATAGACCCACAATCAACAAAAGTGAAGCGCCCGGCCAGTGCTCAATCTTGAACATCGCGCCGAAAATTACTACCGCCGCACCAATACCATACAACTTCGACATAAAATTTTTCCACGCCTTGCTTCCTGGTTTCATACTTTTTCTCTTTTAAAGGTTTTTGTTATTGTTGTTTATTTTTTCTAAATTATTCCATCTCCATAGGAGCGTTAAACTCTCCATCTGCAGCTGATTTACCGCGTCCCAAATAACTCATCACACAACGGAATCCAATGTACGATTTGGCGGTGTCTTGGTACTCATAAGAGCGAGTACCCGTTTGCACAAAATATCCGATGTCCTTCCAGCTTCCTCCGCGAATTACTTTGCGCTTGAGAGAGGGGGGATCATGTGTTGTTGAACGGTACTGATACTCCGGAGACAAATCATGACTGAACTCATAAACACTCTCATCGTATGCAGTATTGGTCCACTCTGCTACGTTTCCAGACATGTTGTACAATCCGTAATCGTTTGGTGTGTATGAAAAAATTGGTACAGTATGACACCCATTGTCCTCAACATAGTCACCTCTCATGGGTTTAAAGTTGGCCAATGGACATCCCAAATAATTTCTTGTATAAGGACCTCCCCATGGGTAAGGTGATAATTCCAATCCACCTCTTGATGCAAATTCCCACTCAGCTTCAGAGGGCAAACGGAAGCGTTGAATGTAAGACATTCCATTTTGGTGTCTGAAATCATTCATGATTTGACTTCTCCATGCGCAGAACGCTTGACACTGACCCCACGAAACACCAACTACTGGGTAATCATCGTAGGCTGGATGCCAAAAATAGTTTTCTGTCAAAGGCTCATTGAAGCCGTATGTAAAGTCGTGAATCCAAACCAAAGTGTCAGGATAAACGTTGATTTCTTCTTCGATAATAAACTTGGAGCGATCATTGTGCCCTTTGAAAGAGTGCAATTGATCCAATTGGTTAGGATTGCTGAACTCATCTTTGCTCACTTTGCGTGTTGCAGCTTGCAAATCGATCCACCAAAAACGATACTTCAACTTACGTGTATCAATTTCCCAACGGTCATAGAATTTTTCTTGACCCTGTAAATAGAAATTGTCATAAATCAAATCAAAAATTTCATCCGTAGAATAATCGATGGGCTCCTCCCAATTCAATACATAACCCTTGTTAACAAAACGCTCGAATTCACGTCCATCCTCACGTTCCTTCATTGAATAACCTTCGATGTCATTTTGAGCCAAAATATCCAACATCAATGAATCCTTCACCCAGTATACAAACTGGCGATACTCATTGTTGGAGATTTCTGTTTGATCAATGTAGAATGCAGGTATGGTCACTGTGCGGTGACGGCTATTCAATGCATAAGGAACATCTTGATCACTAGGTCCCATCGTGTAGGAACCAAAATGAATGTAGTTCATGCCATAAGGATTGGCTTGAATCCATTCATCGCGGGGATAAACCCCTACTAATTCACCGCCGCCTGGTGCATAGCAACCAAAGAGAACGACAGCCATTAAGAAATACAAAAACGACTTTTTCATGATTTCCTATTTTTAATTTTCCCCTCCACTAACCTACTTGAGCAAAAATATCCAACGCAATAATAAAACATTTTGTTTCAATTTCAACATTTTTTTTAATACAAGAAACGTGGGTTCACGTGATATGTCTTGATGGGCTCTTGTGAAATATTGAAACAATAAGATAAAAACACCTCATGAGATCCCGTGCTGTAGTTACGGATTTCAGATGTGGTTAAATCGTAGCTATATCCAATACGGAACAATTGGTCAAATGTTGTTCTTCCTGAAACTTTCTGAGGAAAGATTTTTTGAAATCCAAACATTGGAGAAATGGCATCTGTCATGCGGTAAGAAATACCACCCCAAAGCATGTTCTTCCAAAGAACATTTGCATTTACATCAATGGCAGGACTTGCTTTCATATCGGTTTTCATTAACAAATTACTTCTCAACACCAAGTCAGCATTGATTGGATAGTTGTATCCTCCGCACACATACATGTGTCGGGCCATCTCATAATTCAAATCTTCTAAAGCTGCAGCATTCAAGTGTGTCAAAGAAACCCCTGCATAATAACTGTCTGGCTTGTAAAAGCTCAATCCCAAAGCTGCATCAAAAACAGTAGAGCTTTGTTGCTTTTGCAAATCTGTGATCAATGGATCGTTGGCATCAATGTATTTCCAATCTGTTCCCAAAACTTTATTCAACATACCCAATTGAATACCACCTGCAATTTTGTGAACTCCAATGGTGTGATGATAGGCAAAACTTCCTCTCATGATGGTGTTGGACTCCAATCCCAATGTCTCACTGAAAGCACTCAAACCAAAACCCAAAGTTTGATCTGCCAATGGAGCGTGACCGTTA
>CANGVU010000159.1 GCA_947457325.1 Flavobacteriales bacterium
AACGTAAGCCATGAAAAAAGTTCCGAAAGAAATCAATAATAGCACCACCATAACAATTCTGAGAACGACAGGATCCCAGCCCAAGTAGTAACTCAATCCAGAGCATACACCACCAATCACGGCATCGTCTTGGTCCCTGTAAATCTTGCGTCTCGAATGCCCTTCCAACTCTTCCTCTTGTATCTGTCCCTTATGGCTATTGCTATTCTTTTCCTCTTGGGAAAACTCCTCAAATTCACCCATGATTCTAGCAATAGATTGAATCTCCTCCAGGTCCACAGAATAGCTTCTCAAAGTTCTGTTCTGTTGAAGCAATTCCCCGATTCGCGTCTCGATATCCTCTAAAATTTCATCTTTACTGACCTCTTTGTCAAACGCCGCATTGAGCTTTTGTATGTATTGCTTTAAGAACTCATAGGCCTCCATCTCAAATGGAAAATTGTAAGGCCCTAACTGTACATTGATTGTTGTTTTCATTACTTCGTTAGTTGTTTGACTGCGTTAGATAATTCATTCCAAGATTTACTCAATTCTTTCAAGAATATTTTTCCTTCAGGGGTTAATGCATAATACTTCCGTGGAGGTCCTTGTGAGCTTTCTTCCCACCGGTAATTCAATAGTCCCTCATTCTTTAACCGAGTCAAAATGGGGTATATCGTTCCTTCTACCACAATCAGCTCAGCCTCTTTTAACTCTTGCAACAAGTCTGAAGGATAGGCCTCACCTCTTTTCAAGACAGATAAAATACAATACTCCAGAATCCCTTTGCGCATTTGTGCTTTTGCATTTTCAATGTCCATCCCTTTCATATTTAGGCGATGCAAAGATATAAACTAAAACCAGTACTATGCAATACAAATTACTGTTAAAATCAATAGGAAAGTGGTGAATTGTGAAAACGCCATACCCCGGATAGCAGTGGAAAGCCCGGAGGGCGCGAAGCGACCGAGGACTTGAAACGGATAGCCGGATAAGGTCCAAAAAAAGGTGCAACTCGTGCACCTCTTTTGAAAATACTAATGCTTTATCCCCACTGAGCAATCAAGCTGCGTGTATTGTGAAGATTGGTAATTGCTGGATTAAGTACCATCACGGGAATGGCCGCTTGATTGGTAATTACTTTTTGCTCTGCATCGGATCCAAAAGCATGAATCAATTTTTCATTGGCAAAATTGAGAATACAAATCATATCGGATTTTCCTGACTTCGCTTGTTCAATCACTTGCTCTGCAAATGCACTGCTCTTTCCCTCGGCAACAACGGTTTGATATGGAATGCCGCGCTCTTCAAAATAACCCTCAGAGTATGCCATGTTGCGTTCCAGTTGATTTCTCAAAAACTCATCGGTCTCATTTGGGATGATGATTTCGACTTTGGCCTTGAACTTCTCAGCAATGTCAGCCGTATACTTGATCTTTTGCTTGGTCTCTTTGTGCAAATCAAGAGGAACCAATATTTTCTTGACACGTGATTCAATTACCGTGTTGTCCTGAACTACAATAAAAGGAGCTTTGGTATCTGTAATTACTCTCAAAGCATGACTGCCCACCAAATGCTGCAATCCTTTCATACCATGGGTTCCCATCACCACCAGATCTCCTTTCTCTTCCTCTACCAAAGCGGGAATGTCTTCAAAAATACTACCCACTTTCATAATGGATTTTGCTTTTACCGCGGTATTCACGTAATGGCGATGAATTTGCTCATCCATTTGTTTCTGAGCATCTGTCTCACTTCCTCCTTTCTTCAAAATATGCAATACATATACGTCGGCTTCTAATGTCTTTTTCAATGCAATGGCATACGCAATGGCTTTATCAGCGGTTGCGGTAAAATCTGTAGGAACAATAATTTTAAACATATACTTTTTGGATTAATGCCAAAGGGGCACAGTATAAACGACGTCATCTTGTTTTTCTGGTGTAATCAACATCACTGGTATTTCAGCATCGTTGTAAATCAAACCTTCCTCCTCAGCGCGTGGAAATAGTGTGTACAAATACTCGTAAGAGAAATTGACAGCGCAAATGAGATCAGCATCTATTGATGCGCCGAAACGCACGATGGAATGCACAAAATTGCTTCCTTCAGCGGTGTAATGCATATTCCACTTTACATTTTCAGTTTGAAAGGCGTTCTCAACGTCCTTAATTATGGAATCACTGTAAAGCTCGCTATCCTTGGGAGGTGCGATTAAAAAAATCTCAGATTGAAACATCTTGGCCAATTGCACAATGAATGGAATTTCTTCCATTATCTGTGGTCTAAAATTGATGGGAACAACTACGCGCTCATAACCTTGAGGGTGCACATCCTTGTGCTGAACAATAACAAAAGGCAGTTTAGATTGTGAAACAACTTTTAAGGCCAAGCTACCTGTAACCTTCTGCCATCCGCGCATTCCATGGGTTGGCATCACTACAAATTGACAAGACTCTCTCTTGGCAATCTCACCAATCTGTTCTAGGATATCGCCCATTTCAACCAATGATGAAACCTCTCCATTGTGAACAGCTTGTAACTCATGCACCCAGGATTGTATTTCCTGTTCAGCCTTTTCAACATCTTCAATATTCTTGGTCAAATGCAATAAAATAATATGGGCCGCATTGGGCTTGGCTAAAATGGCTGCATGGTGCAGAGCCACTTTACTTTCCTCTTTCAAATCACAAGGAACCAATATTCTGTGAATGCCTTTCATTTTCATTGAGTAAAAATAAGAAAGTTCAAGCAATATGGATTTGATTAAATTTGCTTTCAGAAGATGGAGGCGTTAATTCAATTTTATCAGGAGCAATATCCAATCGTTGTCCAGCAATTAAACCATGGGCTAGACACTCGTTTTGCCTATCATGGGTTGCGCCATACGTTAGATGTGATTGAGCAATCCGAACAAATAGGACTTGCTATGCAATGCACAGCGGAGCAAATTCAGATTTTAAAGGTAGCTTCACTTTTTCATGACTTGGGATTTCTTCATGTCAGAAAAGGTCATGAAAAAGCCAGTTCAGATTTATTTCTCTCAGCCAGTGAGCACAAAATAAACGACATTCAAAGACAACAAATATCTGCTTGTATCCTAGCCACTACAATGCCTCAATCACCACAAAACCTATTAGAGCAAATTATTTGTGATGCCGATTTGGATTACTTGGGTAGAAGTGACTTTTATGAAATTAGCCAAGACCTTTTCCATGAAATGCATGCTTGTGGAGAGATGAGTGATCAAAAAACTTGGGATGAAATTCAAGTTGTCTTTTTAGACAAACATCACTTTCACACATCATTTAATCAATCCAGAAGAAACGAACAAAAAAACCAACATCTGGCAGCCATAAAGGAGCGACTTAAAGGTTAGATATTACTCTGTGAAGCATGCGCTCTCCTTTTCCTTTTAGCATAACATTTCCTACAGGTTCCGTTTTAAAATCATTCTCAATGAGCGATGCTGTATAATCCGTGATGGGGACACGCATACTAGTTCCTGCACTTTCTACCCTTGCTGCAATATTCACATCATCCCCCATCACATCATAGATAAACCGTGACTTTCCGACAATTCCGGCAATGACACTTCCAGAGTGAATGCCGATTCGGCAATTCCATTGCAAAGCATTTTGTGCATTGCGTTGTTCCAGGTATTGAATAAATCGCAGGCCTATCTGAACCATTCTGGATGCGTGCGCATCATCTTGATCCAACACACCTGTCGCTGCCATGTAGGCATCACCAATGGTCTTGATTCTTGTGCCTCCCAATTCAAAGCAAATGTCATCAAATGCGGTGAAAATTTCAGTCAACTCTTCAAATAATTTTTCTGGAGAAAGCGTTGAACTGATACTGGTAAAACCAACAAAATCGCAAAATAAAATGGAAACATTGGATCTCTTCTCCGGCAAATATTTGCCTTCATGAATTAATGCATGGATCACCTTCTCTGGAAGCAGAATACGCAAGAGTTGCTCAGATTTCTTCCTCTCTGCCTGCAATTCCAAATGGGTTTTTATTCGAGCCTTGACAATATCCGGATTAAATGGCTTAACAATAAAATCTGCCCCACCCACTTGAAATCCTTTGGTTTCATCGGCAACTTCATTCAATGCGGTTAGAAAAATAACCGGAGTACTTTGGGTTGCAGGATTGCTTTTGAGCTCCTCACAAACCTCAAAGCCATTCATTCCGGGCATCATGATATCGAGAAGAATCAAATCCGGCATGGGAGATTGCTGGGCAATTTCCAATGCTTTCTCTCCTGACTTGGCCACTTTAATTCGGTACAAATCCTTTAGCAAAGCAGAAAGCAATTGAAGATTCTCCACTGAGTCATCAACAATCAAAAGTGTCGATTGTAATATATTGGTCTTAACACTCATTTTTCAAAATTTCGAAAGCTGCATCAAACTCAAAATCCTCCAAATTGGATTTTACTCTTTTCAGCGATGATTGTTCTTCTTCACTCAATTGATAAGTAGATAAAATATTGTCACAAAAATCAACCGAAACTGTA
>CANGVU010000160.1 GCA_947457325.1 Flavobacteriales bacterium
ACCCTATTGGCCTTCATCACCGCTCTGGGGAAGAGGGGACGAAAGAAGTTTGAAAGAAGGGGATTGTCACTATTGGGGAGTTTGGCATGATGCCGAAAATTTTGAAGTATTAATGACCAAAATCCCAAGATTCATGAGTGAATTTGGTATGCAAAGCTATCCCAACAAAAATGTTCTAGATGAAATGTGCACCAAAGGTGAATACCACCCAAAAGATCCTGGAATTGTGCAACATCAAAAACATAACCGAGGATTTTCATTGATGCATCAATACATGCAATATTGGCATCCAACTGGTGAAGGACTTAACAATGAGCAGTACGCGCTGCTTACACAATATGTTCAAGCTGAAGGAATGACAATGGGCATTGAGGCACAAAGAAGACACATGGACAAATGCGGTGGAACGTTGTTTTGGCAGCTCAATGATGTATGGCCATCTTTTTCATGGAGCGCAATGGATTGGCATTTTCAACCCAAACCCTTTTTGACTCAATTGAACTATGCCTATGCCCCGTTCTTAGCCTCCTCGGAGTGGACCGGAAAAGAATGGAGCCTCTATCTGATCAATGAGGACTCGTTGATGAAAAATGCCATGATTCACATCCAATACTATGTCAAAGACGCTGTCATCAAGGATTGGTTCATAGAGAAGAATATCGAGCAAGGAAGTCATGTTGTATTTAAAACCAAGGACATCTCACACCAAGATGACGCCTACTTCATTATTGAATGTAGACACCCCAATTTACCCAATGCTAATTACAGAAGGCAAATCAAGTCCAAG
This sequence comes from Flavobacteriales bacterium, assembly GCA_947457325.1. Classification (GTDB taxonomy): domain Bacteria; phylum Bacteroidota; class Bacteroidia; order Flavobacteriales_D; family Sanyastnellaceae; genus CAMCTV01. Next base: position 788 of record CANGVU010000160.1, read on the forward strand.
GGCTATTCTAACCAATTCATGGTACCCGCGGTAGAGAATGAACAATGGATTTGTAAACCATTGTTCAAGGAAATCGAAAACAATTAAGGAACCTCAATCTGCAAGGTCCTGGCTTCATCTGGACCTTCAGCATTGGCTCTGTTCTTTCCAGCAGCCATTATTTTATAAATGGATTGTAGACTCTTGGCCCCGTCTCGAATTTCTATTTGATACGATTGATCTGCGATGATTTGTGTAACTGCTACTCCATCTTTATCTGTCATGGCCTTGGCAATTTCCACACCATACTCATCCATCCAATATACCATCAAACCCTTGATGGGTTTACCTCTTTTGGTTACTATTCTGCCCCAAGCTTGAGTATAATTATTGACAATTTCAGTGTTTCCTACCATGGAATAGTTGGAAATGTCTACACTGTAAATATCCCTTTCACCTAAAGAATTCTCAAATTCAGCAGCCAAAAACATGGTCTTGTTATCACGCGTAATGGATAGCGTAGATTCTTCATTTACCGTGTTTATTGGATAACCCAAATTCATTGGAGGTGTCCAAGAACCATTGACAAACTCTGATTTAAAAATATCATACCCTCCAAGAGAAAGATGGCCGTTGGACGCAAAGAATACAACCTTCCCGTTGGGATGAATAAATACAAATTTCTCATCTCCTGAAGTATTAATCACATTGCCCAGGTTCTTTGGTTCTGACCAATTGCCGTTTACACGTTGGCTTACGTATATATCTCCTCTTCCCAATCCCTTGTCACGCTCACTAACAAAATACAAAAATTGACCATCTTCAGTGATTGAAGTGGAACTCTCAAACCTGTTCTTTGTATTGATGGGATAAGACAATGAAAGCGCCTCTGAAAACTCACCTGTATTCAAGTCCTTTTGAGAATAGAAAATATCACCCGACACTTTTCCGTCATTCTTATAAACATACATGCCTGATCCGTCCGGTGTAATACTCAATATTCCGTCATGTGATTCAGTGTTTACCTTACCTTCTACTTTCTCTGCTTCCATCCACTTTCCATTGGCATCTTTCTGACTAAAGAAAATATCTTCATAAAACTTGTAATCCCCTTTCTCATCAACTTTTCCACCCGTTGTTGAACTTCTTCTTGAAGTAAAATACAACTTATTGCCGTCAGCTGTTACGCTTGGTGCATATTCTTCATAACGAGAATTGATCTCCTTTCCCAAATTGGTAATGGTAACAGGAACTGGCTTAACCATCATGGATTTGGCATATTTACATTCTTGAATAAAACGTTTGGTCTCTGCAAATTCTGGACTTAATGGCGCTACATCTTTTAAATACTTCTCATAGTATTCTACGGCCTTATCCAACTCCGCCAAACGGTGATAACATTTGGCATAAAACAAATATCCTTCTGGCGTTACAAAGGATTGAGTAGCCATGGACTTGTTGTAATATTCTAAAGCAATTTTGTATTTCTTCAAACGATAGTAACACTCCGAAGTCCCGTTGAGTGCCATAAAGGACAAAGAGTCAATACCCAAAACCTCACGAAATTCTGTAAGTGCTCCACGAACATTGTTATTGTCCAATTTACGCTGAGCACTGCTGAGTTTAGCTGGGATCATTGCCTTGTCCATAACTGAAACACCATTGGTATCAATCTGAGCGAAGGTGAAATTTGAAAGACAAAAAAGAGCAACAAACAAAATTAAATTCTTCATTTCAGTAATATTATACAACGAAAATAACCAAAGTTATGCACCGATGGTTTGAAGAATTGTAAGAGAAACTAACTTTGTCATCAACAATGCAAAACACAACAGAGAGCAACAGCCATTACAACAACCTCGATGAATTATCCTCTGAGGAGCTATTGAACATCATCAATCAGGAAGATCACAAAGTACCAATGGCCGTAGCGCCTATCATTCCTGACATTGCAAGATTGATAGATGCAATTATTATTAGAATGAAAAAAGGAGGACGTCTCTTTTATATGGGCGCCGGCACAAGCGGACGATTGGGCATTGTAGACGCATCAGAATGCCCACCTACTTATGGTGTTCCCCACGATTGGGTTATAGGCATTATAGCAGGTGGAGACCAAGCCATACGATATCCCGTGGAAGGAGCGGAGGACGATATCGATCAAGGAGCAGCTGACCTGATGCATTACGCACCCAACATCAACGACACTTTGGTTGGAATAGCGGCAAGCGGTAGAACTCCTTATGTGATTGGTGCATTGCAAAAGGCACAAGCTTTGGGCATGTTAACTGGAGCTATCACTTGCAATCCCGGAAGTCCTCTAACCAAAAACGCTCAATTTCCCTTGGTTGCTGAAGTAGGGCCTGAAGTGGTAACAGGAAGCACGAGAATGAAATCTGGAACTGCCCAGAAATTGATACTTAACATGATCTCCACTGGTGTAATGGTTGGTTTAGGTAGGGTGAAGGGAAGTAAAATGGTAGACATGCAACTGACCAATGAGAAATTGGTGAACCGAGGAATCCGAATGGTCAAAGAACAGACAGGTGTCAGCGATGAAATAGCCCAAGAGTTATTACTCACACATGGCAGCGTCCGGAAAGCAGTTGAATTTTATAACAATAATCATGCATGACATTGAACCTTACTATGGTTGGCGTGACTATTACATAGCCAGCGAGGATCCTTCATCCATGTTTTTTAATCGTCAGTATTCAGAATTTGAATTCTCTCAAAAAATTTACAATCATTACATCCATCCCCAGTGGGATAGTATGGACAGTCAGACGCTCTTTTTAAAAATCCTTTTCGTAGATTATGAAGAGCAATATGCCATCATAGAGCTCATTGGGGAGTGGAATGACTTGTTGTACAATGACATCATGTTGCTCAAAAGAGAGGTAGCAGACCAGCTCATTGAGCATGGCGTCAATAAGTTTGTTTTAATAGGAGAAAATGTGCTCAACTTTCATCCATCTGATGATTGCTATTATGAAGAGTGGTTTGAGGATGTTCAGGAGCAGGATGGTTGGATATGCTTATTAAACTTTCGAGATCACGTTTTACAAGACATTTCAGACTCCAACATTGATCATTACTTCGTAACCGGAGGTAAATTGCAGGAAATGAACTGGCGCACCTACCAACCAGAAGTGTTGTTTGAAAAAATCAATCAAATGGTTCAGAAAAGAATCGGCTAAAGAACATATTCTAAAATAGCATTGACCACCAATATCACTGTTCTTATTTATACTTCAATTTTTATTTATACCTTGCTTGTAAAATTTTGGTCGAAGAGCAATAAATATGAAAAAATCTTCAGTACGTGACAGTTTACCATTGGGATTTGTGGAACAACAACTTACCAAAGGTCCTTTGGAGAGCCTAGGCGATTTTACGTCTAGAATTCAAAAGCACATCGTTCAACAACTGAATGAAATACAGGATGCCGCTTTGCATGAGCAAATTCCAGTTATAAGACCATTGGCTAAAAGCATACAAATGGGTATGCATGTATTGAATGATCATAGTGCTGATGAAATACTGGATAAGCTACAACTGCTTTGCGGAAAAATGCAATCCTTAGGGGAGATTGAGAACTGCATTGCTTTATTACAGGAAAAAACCCAGCATTTGCGACATCTGAATTCTGGCAAGTAATTAAAAAAGAAAAACGCTCCTTTTGAGAGCGTTTGTTCTGCGGAAAGGGGGGGATTCGAACCCCCGGTAGGGTTTC
>CANGVU010000161.1 GCA_947457325.1 Flavobacteriales bacterium
ATTGACTGCTGGAATATCCATGATGGCTTTTAATGGAATTTATGAATGGGGTATTGCATCCAGGGATTTGATTACTTTCTTGTCAGACAATGAACCCACAGTGTCTTTGGCCTTTGGTTTCCTACGATTTAGAATTTAACCCATGAAGATACTTACCTTGTTCACCGCAATTCTTCTCATCTTTGGATGTGGAAATTCAAATTCTCAAAAAGTAACTATGATTGATTCACCGGTCTCCTCATCTCCTGCCGTAGCCAATGATACCATCACCTTGGGTGCTGGTTGTTTTTGGTGTGTAGAAGCAGCTTTTATGCAGCTCAAAGGAGTTTTAAGTGCAAAAAGCGGATACAGTGGAGGATTTATTAAAAATCCTTCCTATAAAGAAGTTTGCAATGGAAATACAGGTCATGCTGAGGTTGTTCAAATTGTTTTTGACTCCACCATTATTTCGGTGGCCACTATATTGGAAGCCTTTTTTACAGTGCATGATCCAACACAGTTGAATCGCCAAGGAAATGACATTGGAACCCAATACAGGTCAGCCATTTTTTATCATTCTGAATCTCAAAAAGATATTGCAGAAAAAGCGGTTAAAGCTGCTCAAGAGAGTGGAGAGTGGAATGGTCCTATCGTCACGGAGGTGAAGGCTTTTGATGTTTTCTATCCAGCAGAAGATTATCATGATAATTACTACAACTTGAATAAGGATCAACCATACTGCTCAATGGTAATTACACCCAAGATGAACAAGTTCAAGAAGAAGTTTCATCAGTTGATTCAAGAATAAATACCTTTCAGAATTTGGGAAAGTGGTCCAATAGAATTCCTTGGTTGATCGGCATCGTTTATTGGATGTTGATGATTATCAATGGTCGTTTTCATCAGTGGGATTTTCAGGTGTATTATGGAGCTGCTGCTGATTGGTTGTCTGGAGGTGTTGTTTATGGAAAGTCTTACGGATTGCCAAGTGGCTTTTATAAGTATTCTTTGACTGCTTTAATTCCGTTTGTTCCCTTTACCTTCTTGTCCTATTTCTGGGCTTCAACTGTGTATTATTTTGTGTTGCTTGCCTTAATGGTAAAGTTTATTCAAAAATGGCCGAAGTGGTTGATGAAATCAGAGAGCCATTGGTCATTGACAGCTGTTTTCTGGTTGACCTTGATATTTTTTGCAGATCATCTGGAAAGGGAGCTTTTTTTAGGCAACATCAATTTTTTATTGTTGGTGCTAATGATGTGGTTTTGGTATCAAATACAATTTTCAAAATGGAAATTGGCCGGTTGGATTTTGGCATTTGTTTGTCTGGTGAAGCCTCATTTTGTTATTGCTTTACCGTTGATCGTTTTGCTAAAGCAATGGGATTTGTTTAAACATTTTTTCATTGCCCTAGGCTCTCTTTTTCTGATCCCTATTATTCTTTGTGGGCCTTTTGATTTTTGGGAGCTGAATAGCGCTTGGTTCAAAACAATGGCCGAACACAATGCCGCTCTTTATGAAAGCCCAAACACATTGTATGGCATTTTTCATCCCTTCATTAGTCAATGGGTTGCTGACCCAAAAATGGGATACGTATTGGTTGTTTTGCTGTTAATGGGTTTGGTAATTTTGAGTTTATGGTATTTCTGGCAGAAATTGAGCAAAGCCAATCTGTCCATTCTTTTTTTCTTGGTATTTGCATTGGTTCCCTCTTTGACCCATACAGACACGGAACATTTTCTTTTCTCCATGCCCCTTTTTCTATTCATTTTGTTATCTATTGGGAAAGGCGAAAAGGTTGCTCTGATTTATCTCTCGTTGTTTCTGGCCATGATTCCCTTCCTTTTCAATTCGCCAGATTTAATAGGGAAGAAGTGGGCCTTGCGCATGGATGAAGGTGGTTTGGGTTGGGCAAATTTTATTTTAATTGTGGTGTTTATTGTCAGGGTTATTCAAGGTATTCGAGAGAATAAGGCGTATATTCGTCTTGACTCATGAGAAGCCTAATAGCAATATTCTTTTTGTTCTCATCTCCGCTCTTTTGGGCTCAATCTGGTTTTGTGGAGAACAAAGGTCAATGGCCCAATGAAGTGCTTTTTGCAGTGGATATTCATGAAGGCAAATTGTTTATTCAAAAGGATGGTTTTCGCATTCATCAATGGGATTTGTCTGGTTGGCATCATGCAACTAATTTAGAAGTTATCGATGTTAACGCCATTCATACCAAGGGACATGTCTACAATGTGAAATGGCAAAACACTGCGGGTAGCTCATTTTCTTTGGGAAACAAATTGTTTCAACAGGCATTCAATTTTTTTTTGGGAAATGATCCATTACAATGGGCCAGTGCGTGCAGAAGTTTTAAGGAAGTCATTCAATACGATGTGTATCCCGGCATTGATTTGGTTTGGAAATTGGACGCGCAAAAAGGAGTTAAGTATGAATGGCATATCCATGCCAATGCCAAAGCTCATGCCATTGCTTGGAAGTATCTGGGAATAGATGATGCCAAGGCAGTTGGGAATAAACTCCAATTGCGCCATTCATTGGGAGGAATGGAGGACAAAATTGGATATTGTTTTATAAAACAAAATGGAAATTGGATCATTTGGGAGCCTGCCATTGGATACCAAACCAATGGTAAAGGTGTTTTTACATTTCTTTTTCATGAGCAGCCTCGTCAAGATTGGATAATTGACCCCCAACTTGTTTTTTCAACTTTCAGCGGGAGTACATCTGATAATTTTGGATACACTGCTACTTATGATCAGCAGGGATATTTATACAGTGGAAGTAGTGCTTTCGGACAAGGTTATCCAACTACCTTGGGTGCATATCAAACCAATTGGGCAGGCGGCGATGGCAGTGGTACATTGGCAGGTACAGATATCGCTTTGACCAAATACAGCCTAGATGGTACACAACTTATTTGGTCGACATTCTTGGGAGGTGATCGCGATGAATTGCCTCATTCTTTGGTGGTGAATGCACAGAATGAATTGTTGTTTTATGGTTCAACAGGCTCTTACAACTTTCCAGTAACCCAGAATGCATTTGATACTACTTTCAATGCTGGTGTGGCCTTTACTCCGCAGGGAATTGGAACAACTTACGCATTTGGAAGTGATATTATTTTGGGTCGACTTTCATCTGATGGATCCGCATTGCTGCAGTCTACTTATTTTGGTGGTGCAGGGAATGATGGGGTCAACACCGCTGTTGGTTTAAAGTTCAACTATGCGGATGAGTTTAGAGGTGAAATTGATATAGCGCCAAATGATCAAGTGGTGATTGTGGGCACAACCAATAGTGCCGATTTCCCTGCTACCATCAATGGAGGTGCAGGATTGCAAGATGCCTTTGTTGCAGTTTGGAGTTCCGATCTGAGTGGACTGTTGTGGTCAAGGAAATGGGGAGGGTCTGATGATGAATCAGGGTGTTCTGTTGCTTTTGATGACAATGGGGACATATGGGTTTGCGGTGGTACACAATCCACGGATTTAACAGTCTCGGGTAATGCCCATCAAACGCAATTTGCTGGTGGTTTGAGCGATGGTTGGTTGTTGAAATTGGCACCAACTGGAGGTCAACTTTCTGCTTCCTATTGGGGAAGTGCTGTCTATGACCAATTGTATTTTATAGATACGGATGAACAGGGTTTTCCGTATGTGTATGGACAGTCTTTGGCCGCAGGGTCAACTTGGGTTAGCAATGCCGGTTGGAGCCAGCCCAATAGCGGCATGTATGTGGCCAAGTGGAATACCGATGTTTCTGGTGTGGAGTGGTCCACCGTTTTTGGATCAGGCAGTGGTGTTCCCAATCTCTCACCTGCGGCTTTTTTGGTGGATGTATGCGGACAAATTTATCTCTCCGGTTGGGGAGGAAGTGTCAACCAAAGTTCACAAGCCAATGTAGGCAATACGTTGGGTTTATGGATTTCAAATGATGCTTATCAATCCACCACCAATGGCAGTGACTTTTATCTGTTGGTAATGGATCAAAGTGCTGATTTTCCCGTTTATGGAACCTATTTCGGAGGTGGTGTTTCTGCAGAGCATGTGGATGGCGGCACCAGCAGGTTTGATAGAAAAGGCGTTATTTATCAGAGTGTATGCGCGGGATGCGGTAGCCATGATGATTTTCCCATTTATCCTTCTAATGCTTGGTCACCGATAAATGGTTCAAACAATTGCAACAATGGTGTATTTAAGTTCGATTTTGAACTGCCATTGACGTATGTAAATGCTGTTTTTCCTGAAGAAGTTTGTTTGGGTGAACAGGTTCAGTTCATGGCAGAAACCCAACAAGTAAGTCAAGTGCAATGGGTTCTGCAGCCAAGCGGTGAATTGCTTTCTAATTCCACAAATTTCAATTTTGTATTTCAAGACACCGGGATGTTTTTTGTGCAAGTGGTGGGAACAGACCCCATGACTTGCAATGGAATAGATTCTTCAGGTCATTGGATTCATGTCCGTGGTCCTCAGAATCAAAACCTTAATCTTCTGTCATTGTGCTTTGGTGATA
>CANGVU010000162.1 GCA_947457325.1 Flavobacteriales bacterium
ACTGATTGCGCTCAATACCTTCTAGGATTATTTGAGCGGCTTTGCCAGCATCTAAGGTCTTGTAGTCCTTTGGATCCATGTCTTTGGGTAATTCCATGTGAACGCCGGAATTGGCCGTGATGTTGGTGTTGATGGCCCCCGGAAAAACTACGGATACACGAACATTCGTCTCACGCAATTAAGCATAAAGACCCTCCGTCAATAATTTCACCGCAGCTTTGGATGCGCCATAAACACTTTGTCCTGGCACTGGTAGAAATCCACCCATACTCGAAACGTTAATGATATGCGCATCCGGACGCTTCAATAACAAGGGCAAAAAAGCTTTGGTCATGGCCAACAAGCCAAAGAAGTTTACATCCATTACTTTGTGAATAGCCTCAAAACTCAAATCGTTCACCCGAACAAAAGGTTGAATAATTCCCGCATTGTTGATGATGGCATCCACATGACCATGTGCTAAGATAACCGCTTCTGGAAGCACTGCAACAGCAACAGTATCCGCAACATTCAAAACATGTAAACTAACCTTGGAAGTAGATGATTTGACCAATGCTACCGTCTCATTGAGTGCAGTCTCATTGAAATCAATCGCTGCAACATGGGCACCTTTTGTAATTAATTGCAACACCAATTCCCTACCCATGCCACTCCCAGCTCCGGTCACCACCACTACTTTATCTTTAAAATTCATCTTGTGGGTGAAGGTACAGACAATAGCGTTAAAGCTTCTCTGAATTTAATACTATGCTATTACTCCAAAAGCAAGGCATAGAGGTAATCCCAATCCACCTCATCTCCAAATTGATAACGGAACTTCAATTCAGCCTCCTTTTGAAATCCAAATTTCTCCACTAATTTGTATGACGCTGGATTATCCGTAGCTACAAAGGCTTCGATTCGACGAAGGTTCATTTCGGTCTTTCCATATTCCAAAACCTTTCCCAAAGCCTCTGACATCAATCCCTTCCGCTTATCAACATCACTTTTGAGCATGTAAAAAATCTCTGCTCTTCGGTGCTGTTTTGCCCAAGAATGATAGCCGCACCAACCCAGAATTCGGTTGTCTTCTTTAGCAACCAGTTGAAAAAACTGAATGGTCAAATTGTAGGTACTGTATCCTCCTTTGTATCGGGATTCTTCTAACTCCAATTCCTCAGCCGTCGAGATTCCTAAAACTGCTGAAATTTCAGCGTCATTGGCATAACTGAATAGCTCATCATACGAATGCTGATTGAAACCTCGCAAAATCATGCGCTCAGTTTCCAATGTTGTATTAAAAAACACCATTATTTTTGAATGCTGGCCATGATTCTCAACGGAGCACCGCTGCCCTGTGAAATTTTCATCGGCATGGCCACTACATACAATCCCTTACTGGGCAGGTCCATCGATAAATTCACATTCTCAAATCCTGGGATGTTCTCCCCTAAGAAAATTTGATGAACTAGAAAATCGGTCGACTGACCAAAGTCCATACTTGGTGTGTCTATTCCAAAACTTTTGATGTTCCTTTCCTTCACCACCCACTTGGCCAATTCTGGAGAAATCCCTGGAAAATGCAATTGAGGAATGGCTTCCTGACCCAATTGTGCTGTGCCAAAATATTTCTCACGGTTGGGATAAAATTGAGAATACCCTGTCTTAAAAAGAACGATGCTTCCTTCAGGTACACGACCATTCTTTTTCTCCCAAGCCTTCCAATCATCAATGGAAATCAAATAATCACGGTTCTGCAATGCTCTTTCCGACACATCAATCACCACCGCATCGCCAACCAAATTTTCCAGCGGAATCTGATCCACCGATTGTCGACCATCGGCAAAGTGAATAGGTGCATCCAAATGAGTTCCTCCGTGTTCGGGGGCGGAAATGGAATAAGAGGAATAGAAATAACCCATCGGCTTGACATATCCTTTGAAGTCCTTGTTGTGCGAAAATTTCAACTTGTTATTTGGCCAATACAAGGTAGTGGAATCAAATGGATGCGTCAGGTCGATCCACTTTTGACCAGAGGATATGCTGAATAAAAACAAAAACAAACTAAATATTGAGATTCTCTTCATGAAGCAAATTTAACCAACAGAATAACAATTGGAACGTTAAACAACCACCTCTAAGCAGTCATGCATTAACGCAACGATAAAAAATAATCTCGTTGATGCCGTTCGATCATCTGCAGCATCAATTGACTGTTCACTTGCTCTGCGACACTTTTGGCTTTGCTAATAAACGCTTTGCATTTTTTGCTATTGTGCTCTGAAATAAGGGCCACAGTCATAAAATCCCATGCAGAAGAATAAACTACGGCGTTCAACCAATTGCTGCGATACGATCGAACATCATTCTCATTGACCCATTGAAAACACAATGCAGCATATTGTAAAATGGGCTGGAATTCATAATCCTCTACATCACTTTTAATTGCGCTAAGCAGCTCATTCTTCAAACCTACATTTTCCTTCAGCACATCCTCAGCGCCGATGAACAAATAACACTTTACCAATCGACCTAACCAAGCCAGACGTGCAGGGAAGTAATCCACATCCAAGATATAATTGACACCTTTATTCAATAGCCGACGCAATTGGTCTTGATTCAGACTTTCCCGACTTGTAAAATAGTACAAATAATTAATGAACAACCTCGACATCAAATGTGGATTCTCATTGTGTTCCTGTGATGCATTAGAACTGAAAGAGCGCTTCCAACTTCGTCTTTCCATTTTACCCCATACTCCCCTTTCAAAATACTTGTTGGATGCGAATTCCACATAGAAAACTTTCTCCAATTCACCTAATTCACGTTTGCGAACTATCCTTTCCAATGACTGCACAAAATACCCATTCGGGTTATCTTCATCAATAAAAAACTGATGATAGAGATAACTCGCTTGCTCATGCTTTTCAATCTCCTTTAGTAGGGTTAATCCGCGTTTTGTTCCTGATCGAAATTCTCTTGCCAAAATATGAAGCAAACGAATATGAGAGTTTGACATGGGAACCAGCTGAACAAAACAATTTAAAAAATCACGTGGTTTTGCACTTTCAAAGGCCAACATGGCCTCAGACTCTATTACGTTGTATTGCCAATTTTGATACTCTTTGTTGGCCGAATTGGTTTCAAAATCATAAACATCTCTGAAACCCAAGAAGTAGGCAATGGTATTGATGTTGTGCAAATAGGGCTTGGTAGTAGAAGTAAAAAAACCAGCTAACCTTGAAAGGGTGTGCGGTGAAATCTGCAGACCCGTCGCGTTTATTGCATGGGAAATTTTAATGGAATCTGCATGAGACTGCAATTTTATTTTTGTCTTTTGCTGCAACGCGGACAACAGAAATGGAATGGTGTCAATATCTAATGAGTAGCGTGGCTTGGGCATAAATATTCTATACTTTCAACTAAACCATAAAAATACATCTATAAAAAAACTATTGCACATTTTTCTTTTACAAATAATAAAATTTCGTTGAGCTACTGCAAATAGGAATCCGATTCAAATCCCATTTTCAAAAGAGGATGACCCAATCGGCTGTCATTCCATTTACCTTGGTCGAACAAAAGATGCCCATTGACCCAAGTCTTCAAAACGCGAGAGTTTAAAGTCATTCCTTCCAAAGGACTCCAGCCGCATTTGTACAAAATATTCTCTGCTGTGATGGTATCCTTCTGATGCATGTCAACCAAAACCAAATCGGCGAAGTAACCTTCTCGAATAAAACCTCTGTCTTGTATCTGATACAAAATGGCTGGATTGTGCGCCATCTTTTCCACTACCCTCTCGATACTCAATTTTCCTTGTTGAACAAAATCCAACATAACGGGCAATGCATGCTGAATCATGGGAGCTCCTGACATGGATTGTGTATAATGTCCTAGCTTCTCTTCCCATGCATGTGGCGCATGATCCGTCGTGATGATGTCAATGCGGTTATCTAGTAAAGCCTCCCATAATTGAGCTCTGTCGTCTGCGGTTTTGATGGATGGATTCCATTTTATCTTCCTTCCCAACTTGTGATAATCCTCATCACAGAAAAGTAAATTCTGAACACATACCTCAGCTGTGATTCTTTTCTCCTCAAGTGGCACTTGGTTATTGAGTAAAGTTGTCTCAATGCCTGAAGTTACATGCAGCAAATGAAATCTCCCACCAGTGCGCATTGCCAAATCAATACAGCGCTTTGATGCTTGATAACAGGCTTCTGCGCTTCTTAACGCTCCATGTAAATAAAAAGGAATCTCCTCTCCATATTCCAACTTGGCACGTTCTATATTCTCTTCAATCATCCGTTCATCCTCACAATGCAAGGCAATGATGGTGCCATGAAACTGAGCAAATAATTGTTCCAATGCCTCGGGAAATTGAGCCATCAAATTGCCTTTTCCAGAAACATACAATCCATCATCCGTCAAAGCGAGCATTCCTTGAACGTCTTCTGACTTTAGATCATTGAAATTACTCTGATTGATTCCCATCAGAAATGCATAATTGATCAAAGA
>CANGVU010000163.1 GCA_947457325.1 Flavobacteriales bacterium
CAATAATTGCCAAGCTATCAGATAAAGTAGCAAATTTTTCGACCAAATCACGTTGACTTTGAAGTTGTACAATACTACAATACATAACATTTACTTCTTCCAAAAGTCTTTTTCTACTCATCACAGTTTCCAACTTCACCACCTCCGTATTGGCTTCTGCAACCCGAACATCTTGCCACTTGGATACATTGATTAAATCCAATTGAGGCGCTGCTGTGAAAGAACTGATATATTGCTGTCCAAAAGTTACTTCCCTAAAACTACCCTCTGGTCCACCAAACACCTGACCAGGAATAAAATTCACAGGCAAATCTGTATTGTTGATGAGACTCGCTGTAGTAGGTATACGTGGATTCAATGTGTTCAACCATGCCGCCGTCTCCGTTAAGTTGGCCAATTGCAACTGCTGCGCATTTACTTGCATCACCACTGCGTTTTGAATTACCCAATTTTGAAGTTCGTTCCATGTAGAAAATAGCTTTGCGCTTTGACCTGCAACAAGCCTACTCAGTAAAACCAAAACAATTGTACCCAATATCCTCATGATTTCATGGTTTTAATTACCCAATTCGTAATGCAATCCCTCCTCGATTTCATCAATTTATCGTATTGCTTAGCATCTAAATCACCTACTATTTGGAGCATCGGTGCTGCCATAAATGGAAAAATAGTTAGCCCCATTAAATTCATAATCAACCAGATCATCGGTCGGTCCACAAATTTTCCCTTCTCCACCGCTAATTTGTATTGCTGAGCAAAAAACGATTGCTGATATATTTTCTTTAATCCGGTTGTCTTTAAAATAATTCCATGATTACCATTGCGCAATTCACTTAAAATAAAAATCGGCAATTCAGGACGCTCTGATAATAAGTCATGATAAGCCCCTACAATAGCAGTTATCTTTTCCTCAATACTTGTGTTCTCTTGATTGATAACCACCGTCATCACCTGCATAAAATCCCCCATACTCTCCAGCATCACGGACTCAAACAACTTTTCTTTACTTCTAAAATAATAATTCAATAATGCCAAATTGATTCCCGCCTCTGCTGCAATATCACGGGTTCTAGTAGCTGCATATCCCTTGGTCTGAAAAACCTTTATCGCCGCACGTCGGATTTTTTCCTCAGTAGAAAATTTTTCCTCTAATACACCCAATTCTTTCTTTTTAGCCATGGCAATGCAAAGCTATATAGGAATCAAAGAATTAATCAATGATTTTAATCAATTGATTAAATATTTAGTGCGTTTAAAATTTTATATTCGCAACATGCGATTAATCCTTTCTGTTTTTTTGATTCTCATGACACCCTTTTGTCACGCTCAACGCTGTGGTGGTGGTATATTCTCCTTTGATATCATCAATCCAGACCATGAAGAAATCACCTTTACCGTGTATCCTTTTGAGTTTAGCCACCTGCAAGAGTTCAAATCCAGCTATTGCTATGGTGGTTGCGCATTGGACCGAGAAACAGCGGAGAAATGGCGCCTGATCCTCCACACACAAAGACAAAACGTAAAGGAAAACTCTTTCTTCCCATTGTATGAAGAGCACAAGGTGAAAAAGAACAGAGTTGAATTCATCACCTATGAATTAGCCGATGAGTACCGTGTCGTTTTATTCAAATGCAAAGATTCTGGAAAAGAAATCTTCATCGCTGCCAACCTACATGGGGGATGTGACAACTCGCGAAAAATAAATTGGGGGGAAGAAAAACCTCGTCTTCTTCAGTACGGGGAATAATTAAAATTACTTAGGTAACGATTGCTGAATCAGCTTTTCCAACTGCATTACTTCCTTGGTGTGGTACTTTCCAGTTGCAGGACCATTGAATCCTGTATGCACATGAATCACCTTCCCTTCTGAATTCACCACAATCATCGTAGGAAAGGCCATCACCTTTTCCAACTGCGGAAACACATTCTGCGCCCTTTCCTTACCTTTTCCCTCTGCTCTTCCCACATAGGCCTCATAACCACAATTCAATTGCGCCATTTGCTTTTGAATGACCTTTTTATTCTCAGCAATATCATCAGATCTTTCAAACGCCACAGGAATAATCTGCAATCCCTTTGCGTTGTATTTCTTGTGCATCGCGGCCATCACCTTGCCTTCGTCCGTACAATTGGGACACCAGGTACCCATCAATTGAACGATACTCAATTTTCCCTTCCAATCCTCAGCACCAAATGTTTTCATATTGCCCTGCATATCCATCACATTGAAGGTAAAAACTTCTCCTTCCCTACCCGACTTCAACTTGACCAACTCCTCCGAATTTCGCAATTCAAAATCCACATCATCTTCACCCTCCCATTTCTCAGAGTAAGTATTACCACTGTAAAATCTTCCATTGTAAAAAGCTCCTTCTTCATGGGCCACATCTGCTGTAAAACAGAACAAATGCGCTCCATCCAAACATTGAAGCTGAATGTAGTTATTGCTCCATGTCCCTTTTAAAAAGCGGTAATCCCCGGTTTCCGTTAAAAAAGTACCTGTGCACATTCCATTGGAATACAAATGAAACAAACCTATGGAATTGTATTCATCCGGTGTTCTTGGCTCAAACACCACTTTCTGTCGCTTTTCAATGACCAAATCTTGCTTCAATTGATTGGGCATGGGTTCTTCCTCTAAACCCACATAGGGCTGTCTTTGTGCGTCAAAATAAACCGGCTTACCCCCCTTCTTGATGAACCACCCCTTCCAGGCCATGTCTCCTTTATCCGCAGGATTCCACTCAATTTTAGTATCAAAATAAGGAAAAAGAAAGCCAGGAAATTCCTGGCCTTCTATGCTATGCAAATAAATCAATTCTCCTCCGTTCTCTATGGTCATGCCCATATTTCCTTCTTCACCGTGCTCAACCAACACATCAAATACCGCATCAACCGTATCGTTCAAATGGAACTTCATTTTCCATGATTCTGTCTGTGCCTGTCCCATGATGGTCATGAATAAAGAAAGAAAAAGGAAAATTTTGGGTTTCATTATATATCAAACTTGATTCCTTGCGCCAATGGCAATGAGGTTGAATAATTGATGGTATTGGTCTGACGGCGCATGTAATTTCTCCAAGCATCTGATCCGCTTTCACGTCCACCACCCGTTTCTTTCTCACCACCAAATGCACCACCGATCTCTGCTCCGCTGGTTCCAATGTTGACATTAGCTATTCCGCAATCCGATCCCTCACAACTCAAGAAACGCTCTGCCTCTCTCATGTTCAATGTCATAATCGATGAGCTCAATCCTTGCACCACACCGTTCTGCATCGCCATGGCCTCATCCAATGTCTTGTAAGACATGATGTATAAAATTGGAGCAAATGTTTCATGTTGCACAATGGCCATATCATTGTTGGCCTCAATAATGCAAGGCTTCACATAACATCCAGAAGTATATTGCTCTCCGGTCAATACTCCACCTTCTACCAATACTTTTCCACCCTGTGCCTTGGCTTGCTCAATAGCATTCAAATAATTGTTTACTGCATCTGTATCGATAAGCGGACCCACGTGATTGTTGGCATCCAATGGGTCACCGATGCGCAATTGTCCATAAGCCTTAACCAAACTTTCTTTGGTCGCTTCATACAAACTCTCATGAATGATCAAACGACGTGTGGTTGTACAACGTTGTCCCGCTGTTCCTACTGCACCAAATACCATAGCTGGAATGCACATCTTCAAATCTGCGCTGTCCGTAACAATGATGGCGTTGTTTCCTCCCAATTCCAACAAGCTCTTTCCGAAACGCTCTGCTACTTTAGCACCGACGATTCTTCCCATGCGGGTTGATCCTGTTGCAGAAATCAACGGAACGCGTGTATCGTTCACCAACCACTCTCCTTCTTGAACCTTTCCAGTAATGATGCAAGAAATTCCTTCAGGCAAGTTGTTTTCTTTGGCAACTTCATTCCAAATGTTTTGGCAAGCCACTGCACACAATGGTGCTTTCTCTGAAGCCTTCCAAACACAAGTATCTCCACAAATCCAAGCCAATGCTGAGTTCCAACTCCAAACAGCAACAGGGAAGTTGAATGCAGAAATAATTCCGACAACGCCTAGTGGATGCCATTGCTCATACATTCTGTGTCCTGGACGCTCACTGTGCATGGTCAATCCATACAACTGACGACTTAAACCCACAGCAAAATCACAGATGTCAATCATCTCTTGAACCTCTCCCCATCCCTCTTGCAAGGACTTTCCCATTTCATAACTCACCAATCTGCCCAACGCATCCTTCTTTGCACGTAGTTTTTCTCCAAATTGACGAACGATCTCTCCTCGCTTGGGTGCTGGCATCAAACGCCACTCTTGATAAGCTTTTTGAGCCGTTAAAATCACTTGCTCGTACTCTTCTTTGGTGGTGGATTTCACATCTGCAATGTGCTTTCCATCCACTGGTGAATAGGATGAAATCACTTCACCTGATCCCATAAACTTCAATCCTGTTGAAGTTCCATCATTCACTGCTGATAACCCTAAGG
>CANGVU010000164.1 GCA_947457325.1 Flavobacteriales bacterium
ATCGTCACAGTCATCCGCATTCTCAACATATCCCAAAACGATTGCGCAAGACTCAATTGTTTCTGAAGCATTTCCAAATCCATCTGCATCTGCATCCATAAAATAGGTATTGGTTACAAACTCATCCACCTCACCATCACAATCTTCATCAACATTATTACATATCTCTTGAGCGTTAGGGAAAATAGCTCCATTGGCATCGTCACAATCTCCATCAATGTTTACATCTCCGCAATCCAAAGCCAATCCGGAACCAAACCCATCCCCATCTGCATCAGCGTACATCCAAGTTGCGTCATCACAATCATCTGAATTGCTTACATATCCAAATGGAGCTTCACAAGCCATTTCAACGTTGTCAATCCAACCAAATCCATCTCCATCTGCATCCAAATAGTAATTGTTGGTGACTCCATTGTCTAATTCTCCATCACAATCATCATCGAGTTGGTTGCAAATCTCAATGGCTCCCAAATAAATATCTGCATTGTTATCATCACAATCACCAGGATTGTTAACGTATCCTGCTGGCTGATCACAATGGTATTCCTCCACATCCATGTTACCAAAACCATCAGCATCCGTATCCGGATAATAAGGTGATTCCAAAAAACAACTTCCGTCGTCCTCTGTGGCACTAACATCATAGTTGCAAGCCAATGGATCTGTGCAACCCAAAATAGGATCGTTCAATCCCTCATGAGCATTGGCCGAAAATGCAAACTGCATAGCCAACATCAATAAAAGGATTCTACACTGTGATAAAAAGTATTTTTTCTGCATGATAAAATTTTTGCTTCTACGAATATAAGATGCATTTATGACCTTAACTTAAACCATAAATGAATCTATTAACAAACCAATATTAAATAAAAAAGGAGGGACAAGCCCTCCTTTCTCAATCTTCATTACTACTAATCTTTCTGAATAATGCGTGTGTCTGATCCCTTAGCCCCCTTTACAACTAACACATAGCTACCTGTAGGCAGCGCATCCAAACTCAATTCGATGGCATTGCTTCCCACATAAGCAAACCAATTTTGCTCAATGATTTTTCTTCCTGTCAAGTCAAACAAAGCCACACTAACCTGACCTTCCTCATCACTATTCAAAGAAACATTCAATTTTCCTTGCGTCGGATTGGGATAAGCGTTGGCAATGGCTAGACCATTATTTTCTGTAAACACAGCATCAGTAGTTTCCTCCATTTGCATTTCACGGAATGCCACAGATGAGGTGCTGGCTCTTAAAGAATAACATAGGTTCGCATTGAAAGCTCCATTGTATCCATATACATATACCTTATATGTACCTGTGGCACCGTTGTTATAAATGATAGTTTCGGAAGTTGTTCCAGAATTGGCAGAGGTACTCACCAGAGTATTGTTGCGGTATAACTTCACATCATAATCCGCAGGCAAATTGAACAAATCAATGCGAATGTTCCTATCTGCTGTTGTTGTTGTGAAATTAAAATAATCTTTGTCTGTACTCGTAGCTATTCTAGCCGTGATGTCTGTGTTCTTTGGGATTGTCTTTGAAGTACTCAAAGAATTATTGCTTTCGTAATTATCCGTGCATGCACTGACTACGGCAGTTGTTGTAAATGAACCTGTAGCACTCAAGTTTCCAGTTCCTGCAGGACAAGTGGCAGATACGGCAAAATTGTAGATAGAACCAGCAGTCAAGCCAGTCAAGGCCAAACTTAACCCAGTGTTGGTAGTTGTGGTCCAAGTTGAAGCAGTGCTCAATTTGTATTGAACGTTGTAAACTGTTGCTCCAGAAACCGCTGACCAATTGATGGTAGCCGCTGTCTGTGTAATACCAGTTGTTGTACCTAAACTAGGAACGCCGCAAACCACAAGAGTTGGTGTTCCACAGCCATTTGATGTCATCAATGAAGCTCTTGCTCCCCCTGATGCAAACAATGCTTGCATACGTGTGGACTGACCTGTAGAAAACATATACATGCACGCATCATCCGTGTAGTCCATGTAGTTCATGGTCATTTCAACTGGAGTGCCGGTGCAAGTGCTTAGATGAGGATAAGTAGGACAACCGTAATTTGAAGTATTGTGGGTTGGGGTATCGCTCACCAAATCACTTCCACAATTGGCATCTCCCCAAATGTGACGCAAGTTCAACCAATGGCCAACTTCATGTGTTGCCGTTCTTCCTTTGTTGAAAGGTGCTGTGGCAGTTCCTGTCGTTCCCAAATAACGGTAGTCAATCACCACCCCATCTGTTGCAGCCGCACCACCAGGGAATTGTGCATAACCCAAAATACCCCCACTCATGGTACAAACCCAAATGTTCAAATATTTATTTCTATCCCAAGCATCCTTTCCGCCACGAACACTGTATTTCATATAATCATTCGTAGTCCAAGATGCAGTGGTTGTTGAAGTTCTTGTGATTCCTGTTGTTGCATTACCATTGGGATCAACGGTTGCCAAACAGAATTCAATATTTGGATCCGCTGCTGAAAATATAGACGGAGTAAGGCTCGCATCTTGGTTCAACCTTCTAAAATCCTGATTCAACACCTGCAACTGAGACATGATTTGCGCATCAGAGATATTATTGGTGGTTCCGTTGTATACAATATGAAAAACAACTGGAATGGTAACCAGAGCGCGGTCACTATTCTCATCGTAGTGCGCGACAAACTCTTGTGTTTGTTCTTCAATTTGTTGCTGACGCTGAACATAATTGGGGTCCGTCCCCATCATGTAAACATGATGATCATTTGAACCGCAATTGCGCTGAGCCCAAATTAAACTTGGCAACATGGCCAAAATGAGTAATAGTTTTTTCATTTTTTAGAAATTGAATGATAAAGATAACCAAAATTTAGAAAAAACAAAATTCAACGCGCAAAGCTTCACATTTCGTTTAAATGATTGAATTTTACAAAATGGAATTAAGGGTTAAAAACAAAAGCCTCATGGTGGCCATTGAATGGCTTGCGGTGATTTCCAATCTTGCTTTTACCCTTTTGTACATCCAACAAAATGAAGCTGCATTTGTATTTGGTATTTTTGGCCCTTTATTCATTGCTATTCTCAGTTGGAAGCGAAAACTTTTTGCGGATGTTGGTCTTCAAGTGGTTTATGTTCTGCTTACACTTTGGGGCATGATGTATTTGGGCGCTGAATGGAAAATAAAACCCATTTCAAATTTCCAACACCTCGGTGGGATTATCTCTTGCATGTCATTAGGAACCCTCATCGGATTGGTATTGAAAAAAAAATCAACGGCTGTATTGCCTGTGGCTGATAGCCTCATCACGGCATTTTCCATTTGGGCAACTGCTTTGATGATGATGGGTTGCCACGAAAATTGGCTTTATTTCATGGTTATCGATTTGGCCTGCATTTTTCTCTTTTGGAATCGCAACCTGAAATTGATTGCAGGACTATATTTGGTTTATCTAATTTTAGCCATAGAGGGTTATTTTCAATGGGGATGGATAGCGAACTGAAAAAGAAAGTGTGGGTCATTGCTGGGGGGGAATGCTCAGGGAAAACAACCCTATTCGAATCACTCCAGTCTGCATTGCCCCAATTTCAATTTGTATCAGAATACAACCGAATATGGTTGGAAGAAAGGGGGATTACAGCACCCTTTGCCTCAGATGTTTTGGATGCCCTATTTGAGGCGTGCCTGGTACACTATCAAAACATAGATGTAAGTATTCCCACCATTCTGGACACCGATTTGCTTAATTTATTTCTCTGGGCCAAATCCACTGAACATCCCAGTTTTGTTGCACTGCAAGAAGAGTGGTCTAAAACCCAATTCAACTACCTGCTTTGTTCACCGGACATCCCATACGTTTCCGATCCTTTGAGAAGTGGATGGGAAATCAGAAAATGGTCCTGGGAGCAACACCTTCTCTTTACAAAACAGCGCCATCACTTTGTGTTAAAAAGCAATAACGCTGCATCAAGATTTTTAGAAGCAAAGGAAATTATCCTTTCTGCTGAATAGCTGCGATTCCCGGAAGCACAATACCCTCCAAACTCTCCAACATCGCTCCTCCGCCAGTACTTACATAACTGACTTGATCAGACATATTCATTTGATTGATGGCCGCTACAGAGTCTCCACCGCCTACCAATGTGAAGCATCCTTTTTTAGTAGCTTCCGCCAAAGCCATCGCAATGGCCTTGGTTCCATGGGCAAATTTCTCCATTTCAAAAACGCCCATGGGCCCATTCCACAAAACAATCTTAGCATTGACAATGGTATGATGAAAAACATCTATGCTCTGTTGAGCAATGTCCAACCCCATCCATCCGTCCGGTATGGCGTCAATGGCAACGGTTTGAACATTGGCATCATTGGAAAATTGATCCGCTATCACGGCATCGGTCGGCAATAAAAATTGAATCCCTCTTTCTTTGGCCTTTTTCATCAATGTGA
>CANGVU010000165.1 GCA_947457325.1 Flavobacteriales bacterium
TCTATTTTAGCAATAACATGACGCATATGGAAAATCACTTTATCCCCTTACAAAGCCTAGCCCAACAATTGACTGACCAGTTAAACCACCTGTATAGCGGTCAATACAAAAAGGAAAGCCTCGAGTCTATGGTTAACAATGCCAGAGATCTTTATGAGCGATTGGTTGTATTAAGACACAAAGCCTATGAGCAAGAAGTGAATATCAATTCTGATGAAGAAACATCTAACTCAAGCATTGAGGTTGAATTACCTACTTTCACATTGGACTTGTCTGATATCTCAGCAATCGAAAACAATAATTCTACAGTAGAAGAACTTAATCCAACACAAATAGAGTCCATGGCAGATCAGCGTCAAGTTAATCTAATGGACATGATAGAGGAGGTTACCAAAACTGACCATTCTACTGATGTTGAAACAACTGAAACTTTCTTAGCGGAAACACCAAGTGAAATTTCAACTGATTCCATCCAACTTGAACCCACTCCTATTATCTCTCTCAATGATATCCTATCGCAAAACCAAAATACTTCGACCATTTTAAACAGATTGGAAAAATCAAAAATCGATGATCTAAAAAAAAGCATCACGATGAACCAACGTTTCCAATTCGCGCGTGAACTTTTCAATGGTGATTCTGAACAATATGAGATTACCATATCTGCATTAAACAACTGCGAGGCGGACAAAGCATTTGAAATGTTTCAAAACTACAAGCAAAAATGGGCTTGGGACGAGACCTCGATAGCCTTTATTGAATTATTGGATTTGGTTCAACGACGCCACGAAATATGAAGCTAGCGCTGGTTCCCACCCCTCTGGGCAACTTAGAAGACATTACCTTACGGGCCATTAGATACCTCAAAGAATGTGATTTAATTCTTTGTGAAGACACCCGTCACAGCAGCAAACTTCTGCAGCACTATGGAATTCAAAAACCACTCCTCAGTTACCATCAAAACAACGAGCACCACACCCTGCATAAGGTGGTAGAAAAAATCAAGTCCAACAATCTGACATGTCTCATCACGGATGCCGGAACACCAGCCATCTCTGACCCCGGCTTTTTACTCATTCGTGAATGCATCAAAGAAGACATCACCATAGAATGCCTTCCTGGACCTACCGCTTTTGTTCCAGCGCTCGTTTGCAGTGGCTTACCCGCAGAAAAATTTGTTTTTGAAGGTTTTCTTCCTCATAAAAAAGGAAGAGAAACAAGAATAAAAAAAATTGCATTAGAAGACAAAACAACTATTCTGTACGAAAGTCCCCATCGCATCATCAAAACAATTGACCAACTCTTAACCTTTTGCGGTCCTGAAAGAGAATGCGCAGTGATTAGAGAAATTTCAAAATTGCATGAAGAAATCTTCAGAGGGAATTTAGCCAGTGCCAAAGAATGGTTTGAAAATCATGAACCAAAAGGTGAATTTGTTGTCTTGGTATCACCTCAGAAAGATTAAATTCGCAACATGAATGCGCATTTGTCTCCAGAAGAAATTGTACGAAGAGAAGCTTTAACCAAACTCAGAAGCCACGGAATTGATCCTTTTCCAGCTGCAGAATTTATTACCACCCATACTTCCCAAGATTGCCTCAATCAATATGAAGAGGGAAAGGAGGTAACCCTTGCTGGAAGAATCATGAACCAGCGTGTCATGGGAAAGGCCACCTTTGCTGATCTTCAAGACGCTATTGGCAAAATTCAATTGTACCTCAACGTAGATGAAATTTGTCCTGGAGAAGACAAGTCACTTTACAATGACGTGGTGAAACACTGGGTGCATTATGGCGACTTCATCGGTATCACCGGTAAACTATTCACCACCAAAATGGGAGAAATCTCCATTAAAGTGCAACAGTTTCAGCTCTTAGCTAAGTCCATTAAACCATTGCCCGTAGTTAAAAAAGATGCGGATGGCAACGTTTTCGATGCGTTCACAGACCCAGAGGCACGATACAGAATGCGCTATGTTGACCTTGTGGTAAACCCGCAAGTAAAACACACTTTTATTCTGCGCACGCACATCATCAACGCCATGCGCGATTTCTTCAATAACCACGGTTATTTGGAGGTAGACACTCCCGTTTTACAAAACATACCAGGAGGGGCCGCAGCTAGACCTTTCATCACGCATCACAATAGCCTTGATATCCCCATGTACTTGCGCATCGCCAATGAACTTTACTTGAAAAGATTGATTGTCGGCGGATTTGAAGGTGTTTATGAATTCTCCCGAAACTTCCGCAATGAAGGAATGGACAGAACGCATAACCCTGAGTTTACTGTGATGGAAATCTATGTTGCATTTAAAGACTACAACTGGATGATGAACTTCACGGAAAATATGTTGAACCATGTATGTCAAAAAGCATTAGGAACATCAGACGTGCAGCATGGCAATAACGTCTTAAACTTTAAACCGCCGTTCAATCGTGTGACGATGACGCAAGCCATCATTGATCATACCGGGTTCGATATCACTGGAAAATCAGAAAAAGAAATTCACGACTTCTGTCTTTCAATTGGCTTAGAAGTCAATGAGAACATGGGGAAAGGGAAACTTATCGATACCATTTTTGGCGAAAAATGTGAGAAGAATTATATACAACCCACCTTCATCACAGACTACCCTGTTGAGATGTCTCCACTTTGCAAAAGACACAGAAATAATCCAGAATTGACGGAGCGCTTTGAGCTCATGATCAATGGAAAAGAAATTGCCAATGCATATAGTGAGCTCAATGACCCAATAGATCAGTTGGGAAGATTTGAAGAGCAAATGCGATTAATGGAAAGAGGTGATGACGAGGCCATGTTTATTGACCACGACTTTATACGTTCATTGGAGTACGGCATGCCGCCAACATCAGGAATGGGAATCGGTGTCGATCGATTGGTCATGTTGCTCACCAACAATGAAACCATTCAAGAGGTATTGCTGTTCCCACAAATGCGACCAGAAAAACACCATCAAGGTCCTGACCTTGGTGCTTTCTTAGACCTAGGTGTAAGCGAGGATTGGGTGGAGCATTTGCCCAAAGCTGGATTCCATTCCGTTGAGGAATTGCAACAGGCAAAACCAACCGCCATTCACCAACAATTGAACGCATACCGAAAGAAAAACAAACTGGAAATTCCAGCCATTCAATTGGAAGATATTTTGACTTGGATTAGCCAAATCAATTGACAAATCAAAGTTTGTAATTCACAGAACGGACAATCTCAAAACAGGAGTATTGGTCGGTAATTTGTATTCAATAACCCAAAAAAGGCTATGAAAAACAAATTGCTCATTTTAGCGGTAGTGGTTACCACTTCTTTTGTCGCTTGCGTTCCCAAGAAAAAGTTCACAGAGCTTTCTGATAAAAAAAACAAGGCGGATCAGGAGATTGAATCGCTCAGAAATCTAAATGAAAAGATGGAGGCCGCCAATAAAGAGTGCAATACATCTTTGAATACAGCTAAAAAAAGCATAGAGGAGTTGTCTCAAGACACAACTAAATATGGGAAGACCAACCGATCACTCATTGATCAAGTTGAAAATCTAAGTGTACTCAATGATACCCTGACACAAAAAATGAATACTCTACTGGTGGCATCCTCAAAAGAAAACAGACTTCTATTGGAAGAAATTAAACGAAAAGAAGAGTCCATCAGAGAAAAAGAAGGTGTCATTAAAGACAAAGAAAATCTCATACAAGAAAAAGAGAACGCTATCGCCGAAAGAGAGACCAAATTAAAGGACCTTCAACAAATGATGGCAGCCAAAGACAGCGCTTCTAGCGCGCTAAAGAACAAACTTTCCACTGCTTTAGAGGCCTTTAAAAACAAAGGCCTAACCGTAACAGAAAAAGATGGTAAAGTATATGTGAGCATGGAGGCCAAATTGCTTTTTGCTTCAGGCAGCACTGCCGTTGATGAAAATGGTAAAAAAGCACTGCTTGAAATTGCCGGAGCATTAAAAGACGAAAGCGATGTGGAAATTGTTGTTGAAGGTCACACCGATACTGATAAACTAAATTCCTCTGTTATTCCCCGAGACAATTGGGAACTGTCTGTATTGAGAGCAACAGAAGTGGTAAAAATCATGTCCGCCAACAGCGGTGTTCAGCCACAAATCTTATCTGCCGCAGGGAGAAGTGAGTATCATCCTGTTGACCCTGATGATAAATCCAAAAACCGAAGAATTGAAATCATCATTCAGCCTAGCATGAAAGAGATTTATCAATGGATTGAGAAAAACTAGCACTTAGGATATATTACCTTGCGCAAGGCTTTTTTTCTGGGATGTGTTCTGATAACTACTGACGTACCTACTGGATACATGGGTTCACCAATGCAAAATTCTTCCGCTCTGAAGCGAACAGAACCCTGATCGGTCTGGTAA
>CANGVU010000166.1 GCA_947457325.1 Flavobacteriales bacterium
GCCAGGAACAATGGACTCGGGATCACTGGTTACGGAGTAGATTTGATTGGTTTTAACAAACAAATTGTTCCCAATGGTGTAAGCAATATGTCCAGGTTTAGGGTGATAAGCCAAATTCTCCGCGCCCTCCGGTGCTTGGTTCATCTGCTTTATTTTTTTGGATTGAATATTTCCATTGAAGTATTTCCCATCGGCTTCAAACCAAAATTCAAATTCGGAAGTCCACTCTAGGTGCGGCATGTCCGCTAGTGTATAACCAGACCATTTGGACAAATCCGATTTGGACAAAAATGGCAAGGCCAATTCAGGCGCGGTGGCATTGCCTTTCCACAAGGTGTCATTTTTGACATATTGGTAATCGTTGGTACTATTGATCCAACTCAACTCTTGCAGATGTTCTGGGTAAAATTTACCAAATTGCTGTCTAACGGCTTCTTCTAACGTTAGCATCTCTTGCCCCATGGACATTTGCGCCGCAAGGAAGATGAATAAAAAACCAATTTGTCTTTTCATTTCTATTAATTAAAGGTGTTGAATATTTTTTTTAAGGTGATACTTGCATCGACATCATGCGTGCGGATAACGCTCGCTCCTTTTACTGCAGCCAATAAGTGGGCGAGAGTGCTCCCCAATTGCGCATCTTCAGCAGAAACGTTCAATGTTGTTTGTATCATTTTTTTTCTTGAAAGTCCCGCTAAAATAGGGTAGTTTAGAACCGAAAGTGCACTCAAATTTTGAAGTATAGTTTGATTGTGTTCAAAGTTCTTACCAAATCCAAATCCAGGATCTATCCACAATTGTGCGTTCGGTTTGCTTTCAAGTATTTCTTCAATTTTATTTTGAAAAAAGAAAATGATGTCTTGAACAACATTCGCATAAGTCGGGTTGGCTTGCATGGTCTGAGGATTCCCCTGCGCGTGCATGATGATGTATGGAACATCAAATGCACGGATGATATCTTGCATGCCAACTACCCATTGTCCTGCCGATACATCATTGATAATGTGAACGCCTAACTTCAAGGCTTTTAGGGCTACTTCCGGATGAAAAGTATCAATGGAAATAACTTGATGGGGAAATGTCTTTCTAATCCACAAGATCACGGGTTCAACCCTAGACCATTCTGTATCCGCATCAATGTAATCCGCTCCTGGTCTCGTGCTTTGGCCGCCAACATCCAGTATGTCCACGCCCATTTGTATCCAATGTTGGATTTTGTTCTGCATGTCCAATTGGTATCTGCTTTCAGATAAAAAAGAGTCTGGTGTGCAATTGATGATGCCCATAACAGCGGGTATTTCCAATTGGTAAGGCTGACCATGTGAAACAAATTCCAATTTTTTTCTCATCTGATACGTTAATGCGTTTATTTTTGAACGAGTCCTCAAATATCAGACGTGGAAAAGACAATTACACAATATCAAACGATAATTTCCTTATGCAAGGAGCTTTTTACCAAGAAAACAAAAGATTACGGAACTGCTTGGCGCATTTTAAGACCCAAAAGTTTAACCGATCAAATTTTCATCAAGGCGCAACGCATTAGAACCCTGGAAGAAACAGGTAAAAACAAAGTAGGGGAGGGCATTCAGGATGAATTTATCGGCATCATTAATTATGCAGTGATGGCATTGATTCAAATGCAGGACCATGATTCTTCAGATACCGATTGGCCGGTAGACAAAGCCGTAATGGCTTACCAGTCACAAGTCAACACAACGTTTGAGTTGATGATGAACAAGAACCATGATTACGGCGAGGCTTGGCGTGATATGCGTGTGTCATCCTTTACGGATTTGATTTTAATGAAGCTTTTAAGAATCAAGCAAATCGAAGACAACCAAGGGAAAACCATTGTGAGTGAGGGCATTGAAAGTGGTTATCAGGACATACTCAATTATGCAGTTTTTGCATTGATTCAATTGGAAGAGGCAAAGCAAGAGGCTGTCAATGATTAAATCTTTTGCCAGGTCAATCAGTATTTTCCTTGGGGTTTCGTTACTCGTATTTTTACTTTTTCACCTTTCTGGAAACGATCCGGTTAGAAATGTATTGGGAGAAAATACCAACGCGGAGATCATTGAAAACACCAGGAAGAAGTGGAATTTGGATTTGTCTTTGACGGAACAATATTTTTTATTTTTGAATGGAATGTCTCCCATATCTTTTCATTCCAGTGATGAAAGTTCACGTTGGGCCTGGCAGGAAAGTTTTCAGGGATCAAAATTTCAATTGGGTGATTGGACTTTGGGATTGAAGTGGCCTTATTTAGGCAAGTCCTATATCAATGATCAGAATGTTTCTGAAGTTTTATTTTCAGTATTGCCGGCAACGCTTTTGTTGGCCACTGTTTCAATATTGTTGTCATTAATCATTGGCGTGATGTTGGGTATTGTCGCCGCCAGACATGAAAATACCATTTGGGATAAAATGCTGATTTCAATTTCGTCATTGGGGATGTCGGCGCCATCCTTTTTCATGGCCATTGTATTGGCTTGGCTGTTGGCGGTGCAATGGGGTTCATTCACCGGACTGCCGTTGACGGGAAGTTTGTATGATTTAGATCCATGGACAGGCAGGCACATTGAGTGGCGAAACATTGTATTGCCCGTGATAACGCTAATGATAAGGCCTTTGGGAGTTGTCGTTCAATTGATGCGCTCATCGTTGTTGGAAATATACCAACAGGATTTTATAAGAACAGCCAGAGCCAAAGGACTTTCAGAGTCCAGAATATTGTGGGTACATGCAGTTCCCAATTCGATGAATGCAGTGCTCACAGCAATATCGGGATGGTTTGCCTCATTGTTGGCGGGAGCCTTGTTTGTGGAGTTTGTGTTTGGATGGCGGGGCATGGGACAGGTGATGTTTCAGTCCATTGAGAAAGGGGACCTGCCGATACTGATGGGCGGAGTCATCACCATAGCATTGATCTTTATGGTCATTGATATTTTGATGAATCGGTTGTATCGGTTGCTGGATCCTAGGTTGAGTTGATGGGACTCTACTTTTAACGTCCTAAGATGAAATCCCAAAATTAATCTTCTAGCCACAGCGTATAAAAAAGTTACGGCTATATTTGATATATGAAACAACTTCTTACTTTACTTTTTATAACCGTTAATTTCTTTGCATTTTCACAAGCACCGCAAAGCATACCTTATCAGGCTGTTGTAAGAAACACTGATGGATCCCTCATGGCCAGCACATCTATGAGCATGATATTTAGAATCCATGATGTCTCTGCAACAGGAACTATAGTCTATGAAGAAACACACAGTGCAACCTCTAATACCCAAGGTTTGGTTAGCTTGAATGTTGGTTCGGGTACAGCGGTGACGGGAACATTTGCAAATATCAAATGGGGTAATGGTGCAAAGTTTTTACATGTTCTCTTGAATACAGGTTCTGGGAATGTGGATTTAGGTACTCAGCAGATGATGAGTGTGCCTTATGCTTTATATACTGAGGATGTGAATGTGCGATTTAGCGCAATAGGCGATACCTTGTTTATTGGAACTAATTACTCTATAGTTCCAGGATTGAGTGAAGCGAACGCTATCCAAGGTTGTATGAATGTTCAGGCTTGTAATTTCAATATAGCTGCAACGGTTGATAACGGAAGTTGTGTATTTATTGGTGACCCTTGTGATGATTTGAATTTAGCTACAATAAACGATATATTCGATTCGAACTGCAATTGTAATGGGGACATAGTCTATTCTATTGGAATGACTGGACCTGCTGGAGGTTGGATAGTTCATGATAAAGGGTCATACTCCAATGGATGGAGATATATTGAAGCTTCGAAAATCGTTCATGGACCACTTCCGTGGGGAAGTGATGGATGCAATCCCACAACAAATGAAAGTATTGGTTATGGATTAAGCAATTCGAATAATATCAATGCAAATTGCTTTGGAAACATAGCAGCAAAATACTGTTTGAATCTTGATCAAGGTGGTTATTCAGATTGGTTCCTCCCTTCTGAGTTAGAGTTGATTAGGGTTTATTGGAGTATACAATATTCGAACTTGTTTTATAATCAGATGTCCTATTTATCCAGCAATGAGCCTTCAGATAATGATTTACAATATGCAACAATGATTAATTTTTATGTTGGACAATTGCAAGCATTTTTAAATGGAGGGCAGTCCCCCCAAAGTAAAACTCAACCAACACGTTTTATTCCTATTAGATACTTCTAAGGATTGAAAGAATTTGAACTGAAATTCATTTGCGCATGATGAGTTTTTGAAGGGAATTGTGTTTTCAGAGACTTTCAGCTATTAATATTGATCGCCTTATTGGGCTTGAGATTTTCGTTATGTATTTGCAAGTAATTTGCAAGTAATTTGCAAGTAACTTATGTAAATAAGCC